>NZ_SMKB01000348.1:0-5634 GCF_004348575.1 Actinomadura sp. 7K534 | reverse complement strand
GACCTCGCCCGTTCATCCGGCCCGCCGGCCGGTGCGCCGATCCGGGCGGTTCCCGGCCGTTCCGCTTGCCTCCTCCCTCACCCTCCGCCAGACTCGGTTTTCTGACACTGGTAACGGTTTTCATATCCGAAAAGAGGGATATTGTGAAGGTTGCATTCGTCGGCAAGGGCGGCAGCGGCAAGACCACCCTGTCGTCGCTGTTCGTCCGGCACCTCGCCGCGCGCGGGCTCCCGGTGGTCGCCATCGACGCCGACATCAACCAGCATCTCGGCGTCGCGCTCGGCCTCGACGAGGGCCTCGCCGCCAAGATCCCCGCGCTGGGCGACCGGCTCCCCGAGATCAAGGAGCACCTGCGCGGCGACAACCCGCGCATCTCCGCCGGCTCCGCCATGGTCAAGACCACCCCGCCCGGCCGGGGCTCCCGGCTGCTGCGGTTCCGCGGCGACGACCCGTTCCACGAGGCCGGGCAGGAGGTGCACGGCGTCACGCTCCTCGCCACCGGGCCGTTCAACGACGACGACCTCGGCGTGTCCTGCTACCACTCGAAGACCGGCGCCGTGGAGCTCTACCTCAACCACCTCGTGGACGGGCCCGGCGAGTACGTCGTCGTCGACATGACCGCGGGGGCCGACACGTTCGCTTCCGGGCTGTTCACGCGGTTCGACCTGATGTTCCTGGTCGCGGAGCCGACCCGGAAGGGCGTCGGCGTCTACCGGCAGTACACCGAGTACGCCCGCGACTACGACGTCGCCATCCGCGTCGTCGGCAACAAGGTGCAGTCCGAGGACGACGTCGCCTACCTGCGGGAGCACGTCGGAAACGACCTGCTGACCTGGATCGGCCAGTCCGCCGCCGTCCGGGCGCTGGAGCAGGGCCGGGCGGACGCCGCGCTGGAGGACGGGAACGTCGCCGCCCTCGACCGGATGCGCGCCGAGGTCGACGCGTGCGTCAAGGACTGGGACCGGTTCCAGCGGCAGGCCGTCGAGTTCCACGTCAAGAATGCGCGGCGCTGGGCGAACGCCGCGACGGGACAGGACCTGGAAGAGCAGATCGACCACGGATTCCGCTTTCCCGCCGCCTACCCCGGGTAGCGCCGGGCCTACCGGCAGGGTCCGTCGGCCACTAATCTGCCCGCCATGACGATGCGGCGGATGGTGGCCATGGCGGGCGGCGCGGTGGCGCCCATCGCCCTTCTGGCGTTGCTCTTCAACAACCAGTGGGTGGTCGAGGCGGTCCGGGAGGGGATCGACGTCAGCAGCGGGATGGGCCCCTTGGTGGGGACGTTCCAGTACCCGCACTGGATGCTGACGCCCCGCGGGAACATGGACATCTGGTTCGCCGTGAACCTGCAGTTCCTGCTGTTCCTCGTCGTGCTGGCGCTGCTCGTGTTCGCCGCCGCGAGGACGATCGACCCGGGGCGGGGCCCGCTCGGCTCGGTCATCGCCGGGTGGTGGGCGACCACCGTCGCGGGCGGGGTGTCCGGTTTGATCGGCGGGGGCCTGCTGGTGTGGGCGCTGGACGTCCCCAGCACCGCCGGGTCCTTCGCGAGCCGCACCATCTGGAACCACATCGGCAACGGCGCGTCGTTCGGGCTGCTGTTCGGCTGGATCGCAGGGCTCGGCGCGCTCGCGGCCTTCGTGTTCATCCGGCCGCGCGGCCAGGCGCAGCAGCCCGCCTACGGCGGGCAGCCCTACGGACAGCAGCCGTACGGCGGGCAGCAACAGCCGTACGCGCAGCAGCCCTACGCGCAGCAGCCGCAGGGCGCGCAGATGCCGCAGCCGGGGATGCCGCAGTCCGGGATGCCGCAGCAGCCGCATCCGTCGGCGGTGCCGTACGTCCCGCCGCAGGGCCGGCCCCATCAGCCGCAGCAGCAGGCGCAGTGGGGGGCTCCGGCCGTCCCGCAGCAGCCGGGGGCGCCGCAGCAGTTCGGCGCGCCGCCCGTCCCGCAGCAGCAGCCCGCCCAGGAGCCCGCGCAGCCCGCCCAGGAGCCGGCGCAGCCCGCGCCGGAGGCGGCGCAGCCGCCCGGGGCCGAGCGCGCCGACGCCGCCGACCAGGAGAAGGAGGCGCCCGGAGCGGCGGCGGAAGCGCCCGCGGACGACCCGGAGGACGACGACCTGAACCTCCCCGACCGGACGATCGTCGACCGGAAACGCGACGACGGCTGAGCGGGGGCCCGTGACACCGACCCCCGCGCGCACCGCCCGCCGGGGGCTGCGAGAATCGGCCCCATGCGCGTGTTTCTCGGATGCGACCATGCCGGCTTCGAGCTGAAGGAGCACCTGCTCTCCTGGCTGAAGGAGAACGGGCACGAGGCCGTCGACTGCGGCGCGTTCGAGTACGACGCCGCGGACGACTACCCGCCGTTCGTCCTGCGGGCCGCCGAGCGGACCGCCGCGGAGCCGGGCTCCCTCGGCGTGGTGGTCGGCGGGTCCGGCAACGGCGAGGCGATCGCCGCCAACAAGGTCAAGGGCGTGCGGGCCGCGCTCGTCTGGAGCGAGGACACCGCCACGCTCGCCCGCGAGCACAACGACGCGAACGTCATCAGCCTCGGCGCCCGGCAGCACGACCTGGACACCGCCACCCGCTTCGTGGAGCTGTTCCTCGGGACCGCGTACTCCGGCGAGCCGCGGCACACCCGGCGCATCGAGATGCTCGGCGACTACGAGCGCACCGGCGAACTCCCGCCCCTTCCCTAGCCGCTGGGGCCCCGGCCGCTAGAGGCCGTTCGCGGGGGGTTTGCGGGCGCCGCGCTTGCCCTGGCGGCGCCGCTCGTTCTTCGCGGCCTTCGTGCGCCGGGGCGCCTCGGCGGCCTTGGCGGAATTGCCGCGGGTGCCCGGATCACCGGCCGCCGGCTCCGCGCCGTCGGGCCCCTCCCGCGAGACGTCCCGCGCCCGCATCGCCGCGTCGACCGTGATCCGCATGCCCGGCTGTCCCATGTGCCGCCCCTTTCCCGTACCACGTACCCCTACCCGGAGAAAACGTAGCTGGACCGTTGCAAATGGTCACCGGTGGTGTGGATACCGGCGCGGCGGCGGGTTTGCTCGGTACAGTGCCGGAGTCATGCTTCAACGACTGGTGCACGTCCTTCCGCCGAGAGTGCGTGCCGCGCTGCGCCGGATCCCGGTCCTCGTGGCGCTGTACCGGTGGCTGCGGCGCGGGAGGCTGACCAGGGAGCGGCACGTCTTCGCGGCCCTCGCGATCCTCTCGATCTGCATCGGGATCGCGACGGCGAACGACACCCGGGGCATCGCGCCGTCGGGGCTCCAGGTGCTGATCGTGCTCGGCGGCGGGCTGCTGCTGAAGGTCCGCAGCCTGGTCGCGCTGCTCGTCGTCGTGGCGGGGGTGAGCGCCTACAACGCCTGGCTGGACGTCCCCGGCATCGGCATCGGGATGGCCGCCACGCTGACGATCACCGCGGTGCTCGCCCTCACCCTCGCCCGGACGCGCCAGAAACTCGGCGTGCAGGGCCTGCGCGGCGACTCGATGCTGCTGGAGCTGCGCGACCGGCTGAAGCGCCAGGGGGAGATGCCCGAACTGCCGGACGGCTGGGACTCCCAGGTCGTGCTGCTGCAGGCCGGCGGGTCCTCGTTCGGCGGCGACTTCGTGGTGTCGGCCTCCGACGGCGACACGCTGGAGGTCGCGCTGGTCGACGTCTCCGGGAAGGGCACCGACGCGGGGACCCGCGCGCTGATGCTGTCGGGCGCCTTCGGGGGACTTCTTGGATCGGTCCAGCCCGACCGCTTCCTGCCCGCCTGCAACGACTACCTCCACCGCCAGCGGTGGGACGAGGGCTTCGTCACGGCCGTGCACGTCGTCGTCGACCTGAAGACGGGCGAGTACACCGTCGAGTCGGCGGGCCATCCGCCGGCCGTCCAGTTCGACGCGGGCACCGGCGCCTGGCGCGTCGGCACAGCCAAGGGCGTCGTGCTGGGCGTCGTGCCCGATCTGCGGTGCGTCCCCGAACACGGGATGCTGCGGCCCGGCGACGCGCTGCTCCTCTACACCGACGGCCTGGTCGAGTCCCCGGGCAGCGACCTGGACGCCGGCATCGACCGCCTGCTGGGGGAGGCGGAGCGGCTCGTCCCGCAGGGATTCGGCAGCGGCGCGAAGGAACTCGTGGAGACGATGGCGGCGGCCCGCGACGACGACTGCGCCCTCGTCCTGATCTGGCGCACCTGACCTACGGCTGCGGCTCGGTCCTGCCGTGCGCCAGGCCGACGATGATGGCGCCGACCAGGACGGTGCCGGCCGCCGCGCCCACACCCGCCAGCAACCGGTTTCGCGTGGACGTCGCCGTGCCCTCCACATCGAGCGGCGTGTACGCCCTGGTGGCGGTGTCCCGCCGGCCGTCGAGCGCGGCAGGGCGCGGCGGGGCCGGCGCGGGCGTCCGCGCCGGCGGCGCCGAGATCGCCCGCCAGCGGTCGCCGGCGTCCGGCTCCTGCTGCTCCACGAGGGTGAGCAGCAGCTCGGACGCGGTGGGGCGCTCGGCCGGGTTCTTCGCCAGCGCCGATCGCACGGCCGGGACCAGCGACTCCGGCAGGCCCGACAGGTCGGGATCGTCGACGGCGGTGCAGAGGGTGGCCGGGTCGCCGCCGATCGGCATCCGCCCCGTCCCCGCGTGGGCGATGAGGCACCCCCACGCGAAGACGTCCGCCGCGGGCGTCGCGGGACCGCCGATGAGCACCTCGGGCGCCATCCAGCCGGGCGTGCCGAGGACCTGCCCGGACGTGGCGGCCGCGGTGCGGGAGTCCTGGCTGTGCGCGATGCCGAAGTCGATGACGCGGCACCCCGACAGGGTCAGCATCACGTTGGCCGGCTTGATGTCGCGGTGCACGAGCCCCGCCGCGTGGATCGCCGCGAGCGCCGACGCGACCCCCACGGCGACGCCGTGCAGGTCGGCGGCCGGCAGCGGCCCGTCGCCGACGAGCCTGCTGTGCAGCGACACGCCGCCCACGTACTCGGTGACGAGGTAGGGGCGGCCGTCCTCCTCGCCGTGCGCGAGGACCCGCGCGGTGCAGAAGGAGGCGACGCGGCTCGCGAGGTACGCCTCGTCCTTGAACCGCCGCCGGTAGGAGGGGTCGCCCGCCAGATGCGGATGGATGGTCTTCACCGCGACGCGCCCGCCCGAGTCGGGATCGGCGCCGAGGTAGACCAGCCCCATGCCGCCGGACCCGAGGCGGCCCAGCAGCGGATGCCCGGCGACCTCCCGGGGGTCGGCGGGTTCCAGTGGCCTGATGTGTCCGTTCATGGGGTCTTCCGGCTCCCTTGTCTCTCTCCTGTCCGCCTATCCCCGATCGGTGGCGAATTATGGGGGCGTTCTTCCGGGAGGTGCGGAAACGTGATCGTCACGTCGATGTAGCGTCCCGTGAACCGGGGGCGTGCAGAGTGAGAAGCGGTTCGGCAATCGGCCCGGTCCCCGTCGGATTTCCTCCTCGGCGCGCGGGTGGGCGGGCGGTTGCCAGCACCGGAGGAGATGCCCGCGTGGCCGGAGCCCCAGGGGTGGGAGGTGCCGTTCACGCGGGTGTCCGTCCGGTGCGGACGATGTTTCGCAGGGCTTTCGTCCGGCAACATCCAATTCTGCGTTCACCCCCCAGGCGTCGGGACGGCACGGCGGTGCCGCGTGCGGGCCGGAAA
>NZ_SMKB01000347.1:0-5634 GCF_004348575.1 Actinomadura sp. 7K534 | reverse complement strand
CCCCCACCCCCCTCAACCAGGAGCACGTCATGCGTGAACAGAGCCCCCGTCAGCAGGGACCCCGTCCAAGCCGCCGGAACCTCCTGCTCGGCGGCGCAGCCATCGCCGCCGGCGGCCTCGCCGCGGCCTGCACCAGCAACACCGACGACGGCGACTCCGGCACGAACCCGCAGGCCGGGACGCTCGCCGGCGACAACGACAAGGCGGGCAAGCAGGTCACGATCGGGTTCTCCGCGCCCGCCGCGGACCACGGCTGGATCGCGGCGATCGCCAAGAACGCCGAGGAGCAGGCGAAGAAGTACTCCGACGTGACGTTCAAGCCGGTCGAGCCGACCAACGACATCAACCAGCAGATCTCCGCCGTCGAATCGCTGATCAGCGCGAAGGTCGACGTCCTGGTGATCCTGCCCAACGACGGGGAGCAGCTGAACCAGGTCGGCCGCAAGGCGATGGACGCCGGCGTCCCGGTCGTCAACCTCGACCGCGTCTTCCCCGACCACCTGTCGTACCGGACGTGGGTCGGCGGCGACAACTACGGCATGGGCGTCTCCGCCGGCCACTACATCGGCAAGAAGCTGAAGGACAAGGGCGTCGCCGACCCGGTCATCGTGGAGATCCAGGGCATCGCGACGCTGCCGCTGACGCAGGACCGCAGCAAGGGCTTCGCGGACGCGCTGAAGTCCTACGGCTTCGACGTCACCGCCAAGCAGGACGCGAAGTTCACCGTCGAGTCCGGCAACCAGGTCGCCTCCAACCTGCTCCAGGCGCACAAGAAGATCGACGCGATCTGGAACCACGACGACGACCAGGGCGTCGGCGTGCTCGCCGCGATCAAGCAGTCCGGCCGGGACGAGTTCTTCATGGTCGGCGGCGCCGGGTCCGCCAACGCGATGCGCGAGATCAAGGCCGGCGGCGTGCTGGAGGCGACCGTCACCTACTCGCCGACGATGGCCGCGTCCGCGATCAAGCTCGGCCGGCTGATCGCGCAGGGCAAGGGCATGGCCGACCTGGTCGAGCTGCAGGTGCCGCAGTCGATCACGCTGGCGTCCGAGACGATCACCAAGGACAACGTCGACCGCTACATGCCGCTCGGCTTCGAGTCCTGAGCCGCGGGCCCCGGACCCACGGGGGCGCCGGCGCGCCCGCCCCGCTCCCAGGGGCGGGCCGCCGGCCAGACAGGGCCGGTCACACAGGGCCGGCCGCACAGAGAGGTGAGCAGAACATGACGACCGTCGGAGTCGGGATGGTCGGGCACGCGTTCATGGGACGCGCCCACTCCCAGGCGTGGCGCAGCGTCGGGCCGTTCTTCGGGCCGCCGCTGACCCCGGTCATGACCGCGCTGGCCGGGCGTTCCGCCGAGCGCGCCGGAGCCGCCGCCGCGGCGCTCGGCTGGGCGTCGGTGGAGACCGACTGGAAGGAGCTGCTCCGCCGCGACGACGTCCAGCTCATCGACATCTGCACGCCGGGCGACGGCCACGCGGAGATCGCGGTCGCCGCGCTCGACGCGGGCAAGCACGTCCTGTGCGAGAAGCCCCTCGCCAACACCGTCGCGGAGGCCGAGGCGATGGCGGCGGCCGCCGACCGGGCCCGGGAACGCGGCGTCCGGTCGATGGTCGGGTTCAACTACCGGCGCGTCCCGGCGGTCACGCTCGCGCGCCGGCTGGTCGCCGACGGGCGGATCGGGACGGTCCGGCACATCCGCGCCCAGTACCTGCAGGACTGGCTCGCCGACCCGCAGGCGCCGTTCACGTGGCGGATGGACAGGGAGAAGGCCGGGTCGGGCGCGCTCGGCGACATCGCCTCCCACATCGTGGACACCGCCCAGTTCATCACCGGGCACACGCTGACCGGCGTCTCGGCGACGCTGGAGACCTTCGTCCCGGAGCGCCCCGTGCCGGGCGGCGGCACGGCCCCGGTGACCGTGGACGACGCCGCCCTGTTCATCGGCCGCACCGACCGCGGCGCGCTCGCCTCGTTCGAGGCCACCCGCGTCGCCACCGGCCGCAAGAACGCGCTGCGGATCGAGGTCAGCGGCTCGTCCGGGGCCCTGTCCTTCGACCTGGAGTCGCTGAACGAGCTGTGGTTCTACGACGGGGACGAGGACGGCGCGACCGCCGGTTTCCGGCGCATCGTCGTCACCGAACCCGACCACCCGTACACCGGACGCTGGTGGCCGCCCGGCCACGTGCTCGGCTACGAGCACACCTTCACCCACCAGATGGCCGACCTGCTCACGGCGATCGCGGAGGGCGCGGACCCGAGCCCCTCGTTCGCCGACGGCCTGCAGATCCAGCGCGTCCTCGCCGCCGTCGCCGACAGCGCGGCGTCCCGCCGCTGGGTCGACATCGAAGGGAGCGACTGACATGCCACGACCGATCACCCTGTTCACCGGCCAGTGGGCGGACCTGCCGTTCGAGGAGGTCTGCCGGCTGGCGTCCGGCTGGGGCTACGAGGGCCTGGAGATCGCCTGCTGGGGCGACCACTTCGAGGTCGACAAGGCCGTCGCCGACGACGGCTACATCCCGCGCAAGCTGGAGACGCTCGCCAAGCACGACCTGAAGGTGTGGGCCATCTCCAACCACCTCGTCGGACAGGCCGTCTGCGACAACCCGGACGAGCGCCACAAGGCGATCCTGCCGGAGCGGATCTGGGGCGACGGCGAGCCCGAGGGCGTCCGGCAGCGCGCCGCCGCCGAGATCAAGGACACCGCCCGCGCGGCCGCCCGGCTCGGCGTCGACACCGTCGTCGGCTTCACCGGCTCCTCCATCTGGCACACGGTCGCGATGTTCCCGCCGACCCCGGACTCGATGGTCGAGCGCGGCTACGCCGACTTCGCCGAGCGGTGGAACCCCATCCTGGACGTGTTCGACGAGGTCGGCGTCCGCTTCGCGCACGAGGTCCACCCCAGCGAGATCGCCTACGACTACTGGACGACCGTGCGGACCCTGGAGGCGATCGGGCACCGGCCCGCGTTCGGCCTCAACTTCGACCCGTCCCACTTCGTCTGGCAGGACCTCGACCCGGTCGGCTTCCTGTTCGACTTCCGCGACCGGATCTACCACGTCGACTGCAAGGACACCAAGGTCCGGACCGGCGACGGCCGCCGCGGGCGCCTCTCCTCCCACCTGCCGTGGGCCGACCTGCGGCGCGGCTGGGACTTCATCTCCACCGGCCGCGGCGACGTCCCCTGGGAGGACTGCTTCCGCGCCCTGAACTCGATCGGCTACACCGGCCCGATCTCGATCGAGTGGGAGGACGCGGGCATGGACCGCCTCCAGGGAGCCCCCGAGGCCCTGGAGTTCGTCCGCGCCCTGAACGCGATGGAGCTGCCCACGGCCTCCTTCGACTCCGCGTTCTCCTCGGACTGACCCGCCGTTCCGACTGACCCGCTGTTCCGACTGACTTGCGGCGTGCCGCCCGCGTGAGGCCACGCACGGGGGCGGCACGCCGCTCGCCTCACTCCGCGACGCGTGCCCCGACCCTGCGCGGGGCGTGGCGTTCGACGAACCGCTCCACCTCGGCGAGCGGGGCGCCGAGCGGCGGGACGATGATGAGCCGGTCCACGCCCAGCTCGCCGTAGGCCCTGACGTGCTCCTCGTCCGGCGCGCGGGGCGGGGTGACCGAGACGTGCAGCGGCGGACGGCCGCGCCTGGCCGGCCCCGCCTGCGCGGCCTGCTCGGCCAGCCGCGGGACGAGTTCGGCGGCGGCGCGGCGGCCGAGCATCCAGCCGTACCAGCCGTCCGCGTGCCGGGCCGCCCTCCGGAGGGCGGCCGGGCTGTGCCCTCCCGTCACGACGGGGACCGGCCGCTGGACCGGCCGCGGGTGGGCGTCGACGCCCGCGAAGTCCGCGTAGCGCCCGTGGAAGGACGGCTTTTCGTCGTACCAGAGCGACCGGATAGCCGCCAGATACTCGTCTGTGCGCGCGCCGCGCTCCGCTGGCGGGACGCCGATCGCCCGCAACTCCGGCTCCAGGTATCCGACGGCCGTGCCGAAGATGAGCCGCCCCTTGCTGAGGACGTCGATGCTGGCGAGCTGCTTGGCCAGGACCAGCGGGTTGCGCTGCGGCAGGACGATGATCCCCGTCCCGAGGGCGATCCGCTCGGTGTGCGCCGCGAGGTGGGCGAGGGCGACCAGCGGGTCGAGGACGGGGGCGTCCGGGTCGAGCGGCGAAGCGTCGACCCGCGGGCTGGGCAGGACGACATGGTCGGCCGTCCACACTGAGTCGTACCCGAGGTCTTCGGCGAGCGCGGCGATTCGCGCCGCCGCGTCCGGCTCGGCGCACGCGTACAGGTTGACCGCGAACAGTCCCAGAGTTGGTGCCATGAATAGATAATCGAACTTTTCTACGATCAAATCAAGCGATGATCCAACGGATATGCTGCCCGGCATGGACTCCACGCGCGACGGGCTGCCGGAGGGGCTCGCGTCCCTGACCGGCTACCAGCTGTCCAAGTGCGGCTGGTGGATGGAGCAGCGCCTCGAAGAGGAACTGCGGCCCCTCGGCATCCGGGTGCGGCATTTCCTCGTGCTCGCGATGCTCGGCTCGTCCGGCACGCTCTCGCAGCAGGAGATGGCCGGCTACCTGCTGCTCGACCCCACGCTGATGGTCGGGCTGGTCGACGCCCTGGAGGAGCGCGGCCTCTGCGAGCGCACCCGCGACCCGCGCGACCGGCGGCGCCACTCCGTCCGGATCACCGAGGACGGGGCCGACCTGCACCGCCGCGCCCGCGCCCTCGCGGACCGGGTCGGGGCGGACGTGTTCGGCCCGCTGTCGCAGGACGAGTTGCGCGTCCTCACCCGGGCGATCGGCCGCGTCATGGAGCCGTTCTGGGCCGAGCAGGCGGTGCGGCCCCGCCGCAAGCCCGCCCGGTGAGCGGGGTCAGGGCAGGGCGCGGAAGTCGGCGAAGTCGAAGCCGGGGGAGACCACGCAGCTGACCAGGACCTCCTCGTCGCCGGACGGGTGGGCGGCCTGCCACACGCCCGCGGGCACGACGGCCTGCGGGACCTGGCCGTCCGCCACGTCCGCGCCCAGCGTGACCGCCTCCTGCGTCTCGGACGGGCCCTCCCCGTCCCCGCCGAGGTACAGCGTCAGCGGGCCGCCGCGGTGCCACAGCCACACCTCGGCGGACCGGACGACGTGCCACATCGACTCCTCGCCCGGCGGCAGCAGGAAGTAGATGGCGGTCGCGCTCTGCCGCTCGCCCGGATAGCCGTCCGGCGTGAACGCCACACCGGACCGCCACGTCTCCCGGTACCAGCCGCCCTCGGGATGCGGCAGGAGGTCGAGCGCCTCGGCGGTCTCGGGGCGGTCCAGGACCGCGACGTGGCGTCCGTCCGGCCCGCGCCGCGCGTACCGGACGCGGGCCGCCGTGGTCCGGTCGACCACCCCGCGTCCCGGGACCGCGCCCGGCGCCGGGTCCAGTGTCACGGCGACGACCTGCCCCTCCTTGAACACGTCGTCGGCGACGGCGAGGGCCGCGTCGTCATCGGGCGCCCACACCGCACCGGCCTCGGAAAGGACGAACCGCGGACCGGCCTGCGCCCGCCAGGAATCAAGTGTCGTCAGCAGCAGCACCCCCCGAGCTTAGGACGCGCCGAGAAGCACCCCCAGCCGACGCGCAAGCCCCAGTCCAC
>NZ_SMKB01000346.1:0-5754 GCF_004348575.1 Actinomadura sp. 7K534 | reverse complement strand
GGCCGGGACGGTGCGTCCGGGGGCCGCGGCCCGGTCGCGTCCCGCGGCTCACACCGCCAGGGCCGCGACGACGATCAGCTCGACGGTCGCGGACACGGGCAGCCTCGTGGTGTCGATCACCAGGTGGTAGAGCCGCGGATCTGCGGGGTCGGCCCCGTAGAAGTGCTTCACGTAGGCCGTCCGGGCGCGGTCGTTGTCATCGAGCATACGCTCAACATCGCGATCGGGTGACCCGCTCCGCGCAGGTCGCCCCCTCTCCGGGGACATCTCCGGCATCTCGGCGGCGGCGTGCGCGAGCCGCCGGTCCCGCGGGCCGTCCAGCCGGACGTGCAGCACGCCCCGGCGCCCGGCCAGCACGACGGCGGCGGCCCGGCCGAGCAGCACTCCCCCGCCCCGGTCGGCCAGCCGGTTGATCACCGCCTCGGTGTGCGCGACGAAGTCCTCGGGCTGCGCGATCGTGCGGTCGGGCAGGTAGACGTCCATGCCGAGGGCGACGGTGGGCAGCCGCGCGGCCCCGGCGAGGATCCGGCCGATGCCGCTCAGCGCCCGGTCGTCGTGGACGAGCGCCTCCTCCAGCGTGCAGCCGATCTCACCGGCGACCAGCTCGGGGATCGCGCGGTCGACGAACCGCATCCCGAGCCGGTCGGCCACCGCCGGCCCGACGACCGGCCCACCGGCGCCGAACGCAGCCGAAACGGTCACGACGTGCGCGCTCACACCCGACTAATGCCCGCTCCACACCCGCCCAGAACCGCCAGAACACCACCCACGGGTCGTGCGCGCCGGGGGTTCCAGGGGGTCGCCCCCTGGGCTGGCTCAGAACAGAGCTGACTGGAGGGAGCGGCGGGCCTTGGTCACGCGCGGGTCGTCCGGCGGGAGGAGGTCGAACAGCGACAGCAGGTGTTTGCGGGCCGCGTCGCGGTCATCGCCCGCGGTGGCGCGTACCGCGGACACCAGCCGGTCGAACGCCTGCTCCATCAGGCCGGACACCATCTCCACGTCGGCCGCGCGGATCTGCGTCTGGACGTCGCCGGGCTTGGCGGCGGCCTCCTGGAGGGTGCGCTCGGGGTCCAGCGACTCCACCCGCCGGCTCAGCTCCACCAGCGCGACGCCCTGCTTGGCCTGCGCGTTGCGCGGGTCGGCGGCGAGGAGTTCCTCGAAGGCGGCCTTGGCGCCGTCCAGGTCGCCGCGCTGCAGGGCGTCCTCGGCCCGCTGGGTCACCGGGTCGGCCATCGGCGCGTCCGCGCCGGCGGCGGGCTGCTCGCCCTCGGGGGCGTCCGGCAGGATGCCCTCCTTGCGGAGCGCCTCGAAGAGCTGGTCGATGGCCTGGCGCACCTGCGGCTCGGGGGCCGCGCCGTTCAGGAACGGCAGCAGCTGCCCGGCGACGACCGCCGCCACGAACGGGATGCCGCGCACGCCCATCTGCTGCATGTACGCGCCGAGCTGCGGGTTGGCGTCGATGTCGACCTTGGCCAGGATCCACTTGCCGGCCGCCTCGTTGGCGAGCTTCTCCAGGATGGGCCCGAGCTGTTTGCAGGGCCCGCACCACTCGGCCCAGAAGTCGACGAGGACGGGAACGGACTGCGACCGCTCCACGACCTCCGTGTTGAACGTCTGGTCGGTGACGTCCACGACGTACTGGCCGCCGGCCGCGGGCGCGCCGGCACCGGCGCCCGCGCCGCCGCCCTGGGCCTGGCGGCCCTGCTGCTTCCTGGCGGCCGACTGACGCGCCCCCAGGTCGATGGCCCCGTGCAACGAAAAGTCCCGAGAAGGCATGGGTCCATCCTGCCCCATGAGGGCACGTGGCCGTGCGTCCGTACGCTCCCAGCGGAGCGCGGCGCCCGGCACCGGAGGCCCGGCACGCCCCAATTCGTTGCACAATTCGACACTTGTCGGCTTTTTTGGAATTCGCCATCGCGGACCGCGGGCAAAGATTCGAGACGTCCTGCCGTAAAGGCGAAAAGATTGCTGGCAGCCATCACCAAGCCCGGTTATAGTCACGATGTCGATGCATCGCGGCACGGGCAAAAGCGACCGCGCGCCGGGCCGCCGAACGGCGGCCGGGACGGCGGGCACCGCGTGGCAGGGTTGGGGGACCGAGGCCACCGGATGTACCCGGACACGGGAATCGCGCCCCGGCGCCGCGAGGGCATGACGAGCAATGGGGGGAAACTTGTGATCGCGGAGCATTCCGTGATCGTGGCCCGAGGAATGGGTGTCCGCCGCGGGGGGCGGTGGCTCCTGCGCCCGGTGACCTTCGGCGTGCCCGAAGGCGTGGTCGGCCTGGCCGGTCCACCTGGTGCCGGTAAATCCACTCTGCTGGCCACGTTCGCGACCTTGCGCAGGCCGAACGCCGGCGTGCTGCACATTCTCGGACACGACGTCGCGCACGCCGCCGGGGTACGGGCCGCGCGGGCCGCCATCGGCTACCTGCCCGCCCGGTTCTCCCGGGCGGAGCACATGACGGCCGGGGAGTTCGTCGAGTACGCGGCCTACTACAAGCGGACGAGCGCGTCCGCCGCCCGCTCCATGGTGCGGCGCCTCGACCTCGGCGAGGCCGCCGGCACCGAGCTGGCGCTGCTGCCGCCCGACGTCCGGCTGCGGGCCGGGCTCGCCGCGGCGTGCGTCCACGAGCCCGAGGTGGTGCTGCTGGACGACCCGTTCGGCGAGCTGTGCGCCGCCGCCGAACCCTGGCCCACCGGCGCGGGCGGCCCCGGACGCCACGCGCTGACCGCCGCCATGGCGGAGCTCGTCCCGGTGCTGCGCACCCTCGCCCCGACCGTGCTCGTCACGGCCGACGCCGCCGAGACGCTCACCGGCTGGTGCGACCGCCTCCTCACGCTCGCCCGGGGCAGGCTGACCGAGCACGCCACCGGCTCGGCCGGCGCCCGCCGCGGCCGCAGCGCCGCCGACCGCCGCGCCGCCGACCCGGCCGGCCCGCCGCCCCCGCCCGTCCCGGTGCGGCACCGCCCCGCGCGGCTCGCGCCGCCGCAGATGACGCTGCCCGGCGTGCCGCTGCCGCAGCTGACGAGGCTCCGGGTGCGGAGGCCGCCCGCCGGAAGCGCCACCGGTGTCTGACCTCGGCCGGGTGCTCCGGCTGGACGCCCGCCGCACGGCGCTGCTGGTCGCGATGCCGGTCCTCACCGCGGTGGGGACGGCGGCCGCCGTGCCTTCGCTCTACCCGGCGGTCGCCTACTGGGACAACGCCGTCGTCGCCCTGGTCAACGCGGTCCGCTTCGTGGGCCCGGTGGCCGCGGCGATCGCCGCGTGGACGACGGTCCGGGAACGCCCGCTCGACTACCTGCGCGACCTCACGGCGCGCTCCCCCGCCACCGGCGCGCTCCTGGACCTGCTGCTGCTGTCCGTCGCCGCGCTGCTCTCCTACGCCACGGTCACGGCGCTGGTCGTCGTCGTCACCCTCGCCCAGGACGGCGCCGGGCACCTCCACCTGGTGGGCGTGGCCGCGGGCGCGGGTTCGCTCGTCCTGCACGTCGTCGCCGGCTACCTGATGGGACGCGCCGTACCGCACCGCGCCACGGCCGTCCTCGTCCTCGCCGTGACGTCCCTGTGGGCCGCGCTCCGCGTCCCCGGCATGTCCTGGTTGAGCCTGCTCCCCCCGGCGGCCTTCGACCAGATCGCCCTGTTCACCACGCTGCGCCCCCGCGTGCTCCTCGACCAGGTCACCTGGACGGCCGGGCTGACCACCGCGCTGATCCTCGGTTACGTCGTGTGGGTGACGCGGCGGTTCCTGATCGTCCTTCCGCTGCTGGTCGCGCTGGCCGTGACGGGCACCGCCACGCTCGGCCTCCGCGCCTCCAGCGGCACGATCACGCCTGTCCACACCGAACCGGTGTGCCGGGAGTGGCCGATCACCGTGTGCGTCCACCCCGCACTGCGGGACGCGCTGCCCGTGCTGACGGCGGCGGCCACTCCTCTTGCCGCCCGCCTCCACGAGACGCCCGGCGCGTTCACGCGCGTGGAGCAGCGCCCGGCGTGGAAGCCCGTCTCGGTGTCGGGCGGCGTCGCCACCGTCCACCTGGACGAGACGCTCTCCCCCGGATACGCGTCACGCGCCGTCCGGCAGATCAGCCGGAGCCTCCGCGACGCCCACGCGTGCGCGGCCTCCCCGGACGTCCCCGACCACTACCGCGCGCTGGTCGACGCGTGGCTCCTCGGCGAGGACCCGCCGGCCGTCCCCGACACCCGCGCCGCCCGCCGCTTCGGCTCCTGGAGCGAGGCGCGGCGCCGCGCCTGGCTGCGGCTCAACTTCGCCGACTACCACTCCTGCGCCCTGGGGCCGGCCAACTTCCTAGGGGGCGCTTGACGCGGGCGCGCCCGCCGCGTGCGGGGGCCTGGTCCAGTGGCGCTCGACGAGGAACGGGGCGATCGGGAGCACGGCCGCGGCCAGCGCGAGGACCGTGCGCTTCATGTCCCAGCGGAGCGCGTCGCGGACGAGGAAGACCATCCCGACGTAGGCCATGAACAGGACTCCGTGGATCGGGCCGACCAGCTGGACGCCCACCTCCGCCTCCGCGCCGTACTTCAGCGGCATCGCGATCAGCAGCAGGGCGAGGAAGGAGACCGCCTCGGCGATGGAGACCAACCGGAAAACGCGAATCATGTCCACGCCGGGGGAACGCGCAGGTCGCCGCCCGGGTTGCGCGGCACGCTATGGCTTCGCTCACACCGACCTAACCGGCCCGACAGGTAAGAGGCGGTCCTTGCGGGAATGTCCCGTACATGGCTCGCTCGGAAACGAAGAACGACTCGCCCCGGAAGTCGTCCGCCGTCCGGTCCCGCCCCCGGTGGCACGGACTGCTCACCCCCGCCCTGCTCATCATCGCGACCATCGCGATCGTGCTGGTGGCGCAGCAGGCGCTGCGCGGCCTTCCCGGATGGCTGGACCCGTTCGGCGTGGAGACGAAGGACCGCAGCGGGCCCGTCCTGCTGAAGTCGATCCGCGACCTGCACCGCTACGAGGCGGCCAGCGGCAACTTCCAGGTCGTCGTCGACCTGGAGAAGGACGCGAAGTTCCTGCCGGACTCCCTGCGCGGCAACCGCACGCTGTTCGTCGGCAACGGCTCCGTCGACGCCTACGTCGACTTCTCCAAGGTGGGCGACGGCGCCGTCAAGGTGAACGCCGACCGGACGGCCGCGACCATCACCCTGCCGCCCGCGCAGCTTGAGCGGACCAACCTCGACCAGAAGAACAGCTACGTCTACTCCACCGAGCGCGGCCTGATCGACCGCTTCGGCGACTTCTTCAGCAGCAACCCCAACAACCAGCAGCAGCTCTACGTCCTGGCGGCCCAGAAGATCCAGACCGCCGCGGCCCAGAGCGGCCTGAAGGAACGCGCCGACGCCAACACCAAGACGATGCTGGAGAACATGCTCAAGGCACTGGGCTTCACGAAGGTGACCGTCCAGCAGTCCAACACCCAGTGACCGGCCCTGCACCGACGCACTGGCCTCAGCCGACACCGCAACCCCGCAACGACCTCGACGGTCGCGATCGCGTCCGAAGGCAGGTTTCGAGCTTGCGAGAAACCTGATCGCGCAGCGAGCCGCTAGGCGAGACGGAGCGATGCAGCGATCGCGCGTGGTCCGATCGGTTCCGAGCCGCTAGGTGTACTGCCCATGGACGTTGGTGACGGCGACACGGGCTGGATGATCTTGCAATAAGGAGGACCTCCTGGCGTGGTGTGGAGCTACCACACACCAACTCCACGCCAAGGAGGTCCTCGTGCCCCACCG
>NZ_SMKB01000345.1:0-5840 GCF_004348575.1 Actinomadura sp. 7K534 | reverse complement strand
GACAACTCCCCCGCCCGGCGACGACCCGTCCGCCGAAGAGGACAGCCCCGACCGGGAGGACCGCCCCGCAGACGACGCGACCGCCCGTCCCGAGGACGAACCGTCCGGCGAAGACGACGCGACCGCCCGTCCCGAAGACGAACCGTCGGGCCGGGAAGAACCGTCGGGCCGGGAAGACGCCGCGGAGCCGGATGAGAGTCTCGTCGCGCCCAGCGGTGCGCTGAAGCCCGAGGAGATCGAGGAGCCCGCCCGCGAGCGCGACCCCGCGACCGGCACGCCCGTCGGCCTCCCGGCGACGATCCCCGCGGCCGAGAAGGCGCCGCCCGTTCCGGGCGCACCCGACCCTGCGTACAACGTCGAGCAGCGCAGGCGCGAGGCGGGCGTCGACCAGATGTTCCCGTTCGGGCGGCCCGGTCAGCCGCTCGGCCGCGCGCACCCGTTCGTGTTCGGGTTCACCGCGGCGCTCGGCGTCATCACCGCCTGGCTGCTGGTGCAGGCCGCGTCCAACGCCAAGTCCGTGATCGTGATGATCGTGGTGGCGATGTTCCTCGCGGTCGGGCTAAACCCGGCCGTGGAGCGGCTCCGCGGGATCGGGCTGCCGCGCGGCGCGGCGGTCGCGGCGGTGTTCCTGCTCGTGCTGCTGTTCTTCTCGGGCTTCGTCGCCTCGCTCGTCCAGCCGATCACCGAGCAGGTCACCGAGCTGCGCAAGAGCATCCCCGAGTACGTCGAGCAGCTGCAGAACAACAAGACGCTGGCCGAGTGGGACAAGCGGTACGGGCTGCTCGACCGCGCCGAGAAGGCCGTCAACAGCCCCGACTTCCAGAACAGCCTCACCGACACGGCCACCGGGATCGGCAAGGTCGCGATCAACGGCGTCTTCCAGACCCTGACGATCCTGATCCTGACGCTGTACTTCCTCAGCTCGCTGCCGCAGATCAAGACGTTCTTCTACAAGCTCGCGCCGCGTTCCCGGCGGGCGCGGGTCGCGCTGCTCGGCGACGAGATCCTCGACCGGATAGGCGGCTACGTCGCCGGGCAGTTCACGATCGCGTTCATCGCGGGGCTGTCCTCGTACATCTTCCTGTCGATCCTCGGGGTGAAGTACGCCCTGGCGCTGTCGCTGATCGTCTCGGTGACCGCGCTGATCCCACTGGTGGGCGCGACGATCGGCGCGGTGGTGGTGGCGCTGGTCGCGTTCCTGACGGGGTCCACCACCGACCTGATCGCCTGCGTGATCTTCTACGTGATCTACCAGCAGGTGGAGAACTACGTCGTGTACCCGCGCGTCATGAAACGGACGGTGGACGTCCAGCCCGCGGTGACGATCGTGGCGGCGCTGGTCGGCGCGGCGCTGCTCGGCGTGGTCGGGGCGCTGCTCGCGATCCCGACCGCGGCGGCGATCTCGCTGCTCATCCGCGAGGTCGCCATGCCGAGGCAGGAGACGCTCTAACGCGGCGCCCCGCCGGCCCGGCAGCGGTGGTTCAGCGGCTGGTCCTGGCCAGGGCGGCGGCGAACTCGGCGACGGCCTGGTTGAACAGGTCCGGCTGCTCGACCGCGCACAGGTGCCCGGCGCGCGGGATGACGAGCAGCTCCGCGTTCGGCAGCGCGTCGGACATGGCGCGGGCCTCGTCCTCGGTGGCGAGGGCGTCCTCGTCGCCGATCATGACGAGGGCGGGCACCCGCAGGTTGCGGAGCGTCTCGAACGCCTCCCGCCGCCCCGCCATGGCCCGCTGCGCCCAGGCGGCGGCGAGCGGCGGGGTGGCCTGGACGAGCCCGCGGACGCGCCCGTAGATCAGGGCGCGCCGCTGGAGCGTCGTGGGTCCGATGAGGCCGGGCAGCACCTCGTCCACCAGGACCTTCGTGGTGGCGTCGCGTTCGAGCCGCTCCGCCTGCCGCAGCCGGGCCTCCCGGACGGGCTCGGCGTCGGCGGTGGCGCGGGTCGCGGCCAGGACCAGGCCGAGGACGAGGTCGGGGTGCCGCCGGCACAGCGCCATCGCCACGTAGCCGCCCATGGACAGCCCGCCGACGACGGCGCGCTGGACGCCGAGGGTCCGGAACATGCGGGCGACGTCGTCGGCCATCGCGTCGATCGACGGCTCGTCATCGCCGAGCCTGGAACCGCCGAAGCCGCGCAGGTCCGGGGTGACGACGCGGAACCGGCTCGCGAGCCCCTCCCGCTGGGCGAGCCACATCGCGGAGGAGAGCGGGAAGGCGTGCAACAAGACGAGCGGCGTGCCGGACCCGACATCCCTGGCGTACAGCTGCACGGTCATGGCGGATCCCTCCGAACGGCGTCCCGGCGGCCGCCGGGAACGCGATCGCTAAGCCATCGTTACCCGCTATCGAGTCGTGCGTGACGAGAGTGGCCGCGATCGGCCGCGTGCGACTATTCGCCCGGTTCGTCCCATTCGGTGGGCAGGGGGGCCGCCGCCGGAGCGACCCGCTGCACGATCTCGTTCAGGGCGATCCGGACATACGGCTCGCCCACCCACAGGTGCTTGGCGTTCTCCACCGCGACGACCTCGGCCTGCGGGATGCGCTTGAAGCGCTCCCTGGCCTCCGCCGGGCGCAGGAAGTCGTCCAGCTCCGGGACCAGCGCCACCACCGGCCGGCCGTCGGCGGCCCAGGCGTCCAGGTCGGCGTCGCCCGCGCGGCGCAGCGGCGGGGACAGCAGGAGCAGGCCCTCCACCAGCGGGTCGCGCCCCCACTTCAGCGCCAGCTCGGTGCCGAACGACCAGCCGAGCAGCCACGGGCGCGGCAGGTCGTGGTACTCGGTGTACTCCAGCGCCGCCGCGACGTCGTACCGCTCGGTCTCGCCCTCGCCGAACTCGCCCTGGCTCGTGCCGCGCGCCGACGACGTCCCGCGCGTGTTGAACCGCAGCACGGCGATGTCGGCGAGCGCGGGCAGCCGGTAGGACGCCTTGCGCAGGACGTGGCTGTCCATCATCCCCTCGGCGGTGGGCAGCGGGTGCAGGCACACCAGCGTCGCCACCGGCGGCCGTTCGGCGGGCAGCGCCAGCTCGCCGACCAGTTCCAGCCCGTCGGCGGTGTGCAGCGTGATCTCCTCACGCCGCGCCGGCAGCACCGTGGACGCCCTGATCTCCGCCATGACCCTCCTCTAGTAGCGCGGCGCGCCGCGCGACCGCATGATGCGGGGCGAGCGCCTGCCTCTGGCCTGCCAGCAGGGACGATGCCAGTGCCGCCGGTCACGCCCGTCCCGGTCGTCGGACCGCCACGCGACGACGTGCGCGACGCCCGGCGGAATCTCCTGATCGCATCCGGGACACCGGTACGCCTTGACCGCACCGCCCCCGGAGACCGCCCGGACGATCCAGTCCCCGTCCGGGCCTTCCTCGGTCTCCTGCACCCAGGACGCCCCACCCGGAGCCGCACGTCCCCTGATCGCACGACGATTCTTCCGGGGGCTCATGCTCCGAGCATATTCAGCGCAAAGGCCGTGCCGCGGTGACGTGCTCTGTGAGGAGGGGCACGGGGGCCAGGGCCGGGTCGCGGGTTTCGGTGTGGAGGGCGTTGAGGACGGTGACCGCGCGGTCCAGGCCGAGACGGTCGAGATCCGCGATCGGGCCGGTCGGGTAGCCGCAGCCGAGCGTCATCGCGGCGTCGATCGAATCGGCGTCGGCGTAACCGGCGCCGAGCATCGCCGCGGCGTCGTTCAAGTAGGGGAAGCGCAGGGCGTCCACGATGAACCCGGCGCGGTCGCGGCAGCGGACGACCGTCAGACCGAGGCGGCCGAGGAGGTCGGCGGCGCGGTCGGCGGCCTCCGGGGCGGTGGCGACCGTGGCCGCGACCTCGGCGAGGGTCCCGGCCGGGTCCGGCAGGTGCAGGCCGACGGTGCCGGCGGGACGGCCGGTGGCCATCGCCTGCCCGATCACCGGGCCGTCCGCCGAGGTGACGGCCAGCACCGCGTCCGGCGCGGCGGCCTGGGCGGCGGCCGACAGCAGCGCCCGCCCGGCCTCGGCGTCCTCCGCGGCCTCGATGATCAGGTCGCAGCCGGCGAACCCGGCGGCGGAGTCCCGGAGCTCGGCGCCCGCACGGTCGCACAGCGCGGCGATGGCGTCCGCGAGCGGCCCGACGCCGACGACGCCCACGACCGGCGCCGGGGCGGCGGCGGTCTCCGCGGCGGCCTCGGCGGCGGACTTGTCGTAGGTGTAGAAGCCGCGGCCGGTCTTGCGGCCGAGGAGCCCGGCGGTGACGAGTTCGCGCAGCAGCGGGGAGGCGGCGTGGCGGCGGTCCCGCGACTCGGCGTAGATCGCGTCCAGCACCTCCAGGCAGGTGTCGAGGCCGATCAGGTCCATGAGGGTGAACGGGCCCATCGGCAGGCCCGCGCCCGCCTTCATCGCGGTGTCGATGTCGTCGCGGGTGGCGTGCCCGGACTCCAGCATCGACGCGGCCTGGTTCAGGTAGCCGAACAGCAGCCGGTTCGCGACGAACCCGGCGCGGTCCCCGATCGTCACCGGGGTCTTGCCGAGGCTCCGCACGAGGTCGGCGACGCGGGTCACGGCGTCCGGCTCGGTCAGCACGGTCGCGATGACCTCGACGAGCTTCATCACGGGCGCCGGGTTGAAGAAGTGCACCCCGACGATCTTGGTGGGCCGGCCGGTGCTGACCGCGATGTCGGTGACCGGCAGCGACGAGGTGTTGGTGGCGAGGACGGCGTCGTCGCGGCACACCCGGTCCAGCTCGGCGAACACCTTGCGCTTCAGGTCGAGCCGCTCGGGGACGGCCTCGATGACGAGGTCGCAGTCCCCGAGGTCGGCGAAATCGGTGGACAGCGCGACCCGGCCGAGGATCTCCCGCTGCGCGTCCTCGGTGAGCCGTCCCCGCTTGACGGCGCGTCCGGTGGAGTTCTCCAGGTGCCCGCGCCCGCGCTCCAGCGCGTCCTGGTTCACCTCGATGCCGACCACCGCGAGGCCGCCGCGCGCCAGCACCTCGGCGATGCCCGCGCCCATCGTGCCCAGTCCGACGACCCCGACTCTGCTGAACGAACCACCAGTCATGAACGGCAGTCTCGCAGAAGTGCCCGCGGCTTCCCCTGGCGGGTACGACGGTTAGGTGCGCCTCGGTATCTTCCTGCTCGCCACCCGTTTCCCCTGCCAGAACGACACCGATGCCCTGTCCCGGACGGTCGAGGCGGCGGTGGCCGCCGAACGGGCCGGGTTCGACGACGTGTGGCTGGCCGAACACCACTTCATGTCGTACGGAGTCGTCCCGTCGGCGACGCTCATGGCCGGGCATCTCCTCGCCGTCACCCGGCGGATCCATGTCGGAACGGCCGTCAGCGTCCTGTCCGCCCAGCACCCGGTGGCGCTCGCGGAGCAGGCGGCGATGCTGTCGCTGCTGTCGGGCGGCCGGTTCCGCCTGGGCGTGGGACGCGGCGGTCCCTGGCGCGACCTTGAGGTGTTCGGCACCGGCCTGCCCCGCTACGAGCACGGCTTCGCCGAATCCCTGGACCTGCTCCTCGCCTGGCTGCGGTCGGACCGGGTCTCCTGGCAGGGCGAGCACTTCCGCTTCCGCGAGGTACCGGTCGTCCCGCGCGCGCTTGCCCCGCTCCCGGTGACGGTCGCGTGCACGTCCCCCGCCACGGAGGCGCTGGCGGCGGAGCGCGGCCTGCCGATGCTGCTGGGCATGCACGTCGGGCCGGAGGAGAAGGCCGCCGCCGTCGCCCGGCACGGCCTGCCGGACCTCCCACACATCTCCACCCATGTCGCCCAGGTCGCCGACACGCGCGAGGAGGCCGCCGGAACCCTCATGGCGGAGATGCCGCGCTGGCTGGGCCCCGGCCTGGACGGCTATGTGCCCGTGGACGACCGTCCCCGCCC
>NZ_SMKB01000344.1:0-5852 GCF_004348575.1 Actinomadura sp. 7K534 | reverse complement strand
ACCCCCCTCATCCGGGCCCACCGCCTCGAACACGCCCTCGGCACGCCCGCCCGCATCTACGTCAAGTACGAGGGCGTCTCCCCGGTCGGCTCCCACAAGCCGAACACGGCCGTCCCGCAGGCGTACTACAACGCGCGCCAGGGCATCAGGCGCCTCACCACCGAGACGGGCGCCGGCCAGTGGGGCAGCGCCCTCGCGTTCGCGTGCGCGCAGTTCGCCCTCGAATGCGAGATCTGGATGGTCCGGGCCTCCTACGACCAGAAGCCGTACCGCCGCTCGATGATGGAGCTTTACGGGGCGCAGGTGCACGCCAGCCCGTCCCGGCTGACCGCGTCCGGCGCGAAGATCCTCGCGGACGACCCGGTCTCGCCCGGCTCCCTCGGCATCGCCATCAGCGAGGCCGTCGAGTCGGCCTCCCCGGACGACACCCGGTACGCGCTCGGCAGCGTCCTGAACCACGTCCTGATGCACCAGACGGTCATCGGCGAAGAGGCCCTCGAACAGCTCGCGCTCGTCGGCGACACCCCCGACCTGATCGTCGGCTGCACCGGCGGCGGCTCCAACTTCGCGGGCCTGTTCTTCCCGTTCCTCCGCGAGAAGCTGCAGGGCCGGATGAACCCGGCGATCCGCGCGGTGGAGCCGGATGCGTGCCCGTCCTTCACCCGGGGCCGCTACGCCTACGACTTCGGCGACACGGCCGGCTTCACGCCCCTCCTCAAGATGCACACGCTGGGGCACGACTTCGTCCCCGACCCCATCCACGCGGGCGGCCTCCGCTACCACGGGATGGCCCCGCTGCTCTCCCACATGTACGACCTGGACGTCTTCGAGGCCGAGGCCAAGCCCCAGCGCGAATGCTTCGAGGCGGGGATCCTGTTCGCCCGCACGGAGGGCATCGTCCCGGCCCCCGAGCCCACCCACGCCCTGGCCGCCGCCATCGCGGAGGCCCGCCACTGCGCCGAGACGGGCGAACCCAAGGTCATCCTCACCGCCCTCTGCGGCCACGGCCACCTGGACATGGCCGCCTACGACCGCTACCTCTCCGGCGAGATGGAAGACCACACCCTCCCCCAGTCCCGCCTGGACGAGGCACTGACGACCCTGCCCTGAGCCGGGAACAACACCGGACCCGCTATCGTCTATGTACGGCGGACGAGCCGGCCGGACGGCCGCGTCGGGGAGCGATCCCCGTCGAGGAAAGTCCGGGCTCCACAGGGCAGGGTGGTCGGTAACGCCGACCCGGGGTGACCCGCGGGAAAGTGCCACAGAAAGCAGACCGCCACCGGTCCGCCGGTGGTAAGGGTGAAACGGTGAGGTAAGAGCTCACCAGCGCCCACGGTGACGTGGGCGGCTCGGTAAACCCCACCCGGAGCAAGGTCAAGAAGGGGCCCCGTAAGAGGCCCCGCGCAGGTGCCCGAGGGCGGCCCGCCCGAGCCTGCGGGTAGACCGCTGGAGGCCGCCGGCAACGGCGGCCCGAGATGGATGGCCGTCACCCGCCGCCCCGCAAGGGCCGGCGGGCACAGAACCCGGCTTACAGGCCGACTCGTCCGCCTTCACCCGCCCGCCCAGGGCGAACCATGCCCAAAGATCGCCCAGGGCACGTCGAGCGCCGGCAGCGGGACCTGGCCGACGCCGGTCGGCAGGCGCGAACACCAGCAGAAGTCACGGCGCCGCACGAAGACGGATACGTGGCCCGCCCCCGTACATGTTCGGAACCGTCCAGCCCTGCCGCCGATCACCGGAAGAATGCGGGCTGAACACCGCGCCGTGCCCGTTGCGGACATCATGGTGCGCAATAACCCTTAAGGCCGCACTCACCAGATATAAGAGGTACAAGATGCCCGAACGCATCGATCTCATAAGCTTGCAGTCGACGTGGGCCACGAGTCCGACCGTCGTGGTGAGTGTGGATCCCGCCAGCCTGGAAGGCGAGATCGTCGTCGATACGGAGTTCGTCAAGGGACGCAAGAAGGTCTCGCTCCATTCGGACGACATCGCAGAATGGGCCGAGGTTCTCGAAGCTCTCGACGGCGAGGAGACCGGCAGCTGGATGGAAGCCGCCAGCAGGACCGTGCTCACCATCGAGTGGGACGACGAGTACGACTACCTCTGGGTCACGGTCGAGGACCGAGTGGGTTCCATGGCGACCGTGCGGGTGCAGGTCGGACCGGACGAGTACTGGCTGGACGACCATTTCGATCGACTGGCGAGGTTCCGCGAAGCCAGTCCCAAGCTCAGCGGCTGAGCGCGCCATCCCATCGGGAGGGGCATGCAACTCACATGGTTCGGGTCATACGACACAGAGAGGTTGAAACGGGGCGCCTACCTTCTAGGGAAGAGCTGATCGCCTTGATCGGTGACGGCGGCGGGGCCGAGGTGCTGGGTCCCGTGGAAAGGAGCCTCGATGTTCATCATCATGTTCGTGGCCCTCGTCCTGGCGGGGGGAGTGGCCGGCCTGGTCTATCTGTGGGACTTCTCGCGCGCCAGCCGGTACGACGCGCTGTTCCTGCCCGCGTCCGACCGGCGTGCGCGGCGTGCGCGCCGGGTGACCGGGATGTACGTGCGGGACTACACGCGCCACGACGACCTCGTGAGCCGCTGACCCGCGGGCGCCGACCGAAGACACACTGACGCGCGGGCCGTCCTTGCGGGGGGACGGCCCGCGCTTGCGTGTCAGGTGGCGGTCCGGGCCTGCGGGGCGTCGTCCGGGACGGGCATGAAGGCGCCCGTGGCCCGGTCGAGGATCTCGACGTTGGCAGACTGCAGGTCCAGGTAGAGGCCCACCAGTTCGATCTCGCCGGACTCGACGCGCTTGCGCAGCCACGGGTAGGTGAGCAGGTTGTCGAGCTGCTGCATCACGTTGATCTTGCAGAGCCGGGTGAGGGGCGGGGCGTCCTCGCCGGACGGGTCGGTGGCGAGGAAGCGGGCGAGGCTGTGGTTGCCGTGCTTCAGCCACCGCGACAGGCCGGAGAGGTGCTCGACCTCGGTGCCGCCGGCGAGGAGCGCGGCCATCGCGCCGCAGTTGGAGTGGCCGCAGACGGTGATCGTCCGGATGTCGAGGACGTTGGTGGCGTACTCGACGGTGGCCGCGACGGAGTCGTCGCGGGTGCGGGAGCCGTACCGCGGGACGAGGGCGCCGACGTTGCGGTTGATGAACAGGTCGCCGGGGCCGCTGGCGGTGATGATGTTGGGCACGATGCGCGAGTCCACGCAGGTGATGAACAGGTGCTGGGGCTTCTGCTCCATCGCCAGCTCGGCCATGATCGGGCGCACCAGCCGGGCGGTCCGGCCGTGGTACTCGCGGACGCCGTCCAGCAGCACGGCGGCGGGGGACACCTCGGGCGCGTCGAGTTCCTCCTCGGAACGCCGTCGACGATTCGCCCATGGCGCCCACCAACGGGCAGAAGGGGGCGACTTACGCGGCGAGGACATGTCACCTGTCACTGCTCTTTCATACCAAGCCTCGTGAACCTCGTCGATGTCGACCCTCCCTCCCTGGCGCTCGTGCGCGAGTCGCCACTGGTGGATGGCGTCGAACGCGGCGTGGTCCATGAAGTCGACGTTCAGGTCGAGGTCGACGCTGGCGCCCGGCGGGACCTCCTGCAGGAGGCGTGTCACCTTGGGGACGCCGAGGAAGGTCAGGGTGCCCTCCACGACCACGTGGGTGCGGATCGGGACCGGGCCGTCCTCGGGCTCGGGGAAGAGGTGCTCGGCGCGGACCGACAGCCGGGTCAGCCGCCGCAGCGCCAGCACTCCCATGACCGCGATGCCCACCAGGACGCCCTCACCGAGCCCCAGGACGACCACGCCGACGAGGGTGGCGAAGTAGGCGGGCGCCTCGCGATGGTGGCGCAGGTCGCGGATGCGGGCGGTGTCGATGAGCCGGACGCCCAGCACGACCAGCAGCGCCGCGAGCGCGGACAGCGGCACCTGCTCGATGACGGGGCCGCACGACAGCGCGAGGACCAGCACCCACACGCCGTGCAGGACGGTCGATGTGCGGGAGCGGGCACCGGCCTCCATGTTGGCCGTGCTGCGGACGATCACGCCCGCGATCGGCAGCCCGCCGAGGAGGCCCGACACCGCGTTCCCCGCGCCCTGCCCGAGCAGGTCGCGGTCGAGGTCGGCGCGCGGCACCCCGGCGGGGCGGCGCCGGTCGACGGCGACGCTGCACAGCAGCGACTCGACGGCCGCCACGAGCGCGACGGAGAGGACGGCGCCGACGATGCCGAGGGGCGGGCCCTCCGGCAGGGCGGGGGCGTCCCACCCCCCGAAGAGGGAGTCGGGCAGTTCGACGCGCCGGATGTCCCAGCCGAGCGACCAGGCGGTCAGGGTGGCGAGGGCGATCGCGGGCAGCGGACCGGGGATCAGCCGCAGCGGGCCGGTGCTCGGCAGCCGCGACCAGAACAGCAGCACCAGGACGGTCAGCGTGCCGAGGAGGGCCGAGTGGGTGTTCGGGGCCGCCAGCTGGCCCGGCAGTTCGCCCAGGTTGTCGAGCGCCGACTGCTGGGGGCTGCCGCCGAGCAGGACGTGCACCTGCGCCAGGACGAGGACGACGCCGACGCCCGCGAGCATCCCGTGCACGACGGCGGGGGAGACGGCGAGGGCGGTCCGGGCGACCTTGCTGGCCCCGAGGGCGACCTGGAGCAGCCCGCCGAGGAGGGTGATCGTGCAGGTGGCGCGCCAGCCGTAGGTCTGCACCAGCTCGGCGACGATCACGGTCAGGCCCGCCGCGGGGCCGCTGACCTGCAGCGGTGACCCGCCGATCAGGCCCGCGACGACACCGCCGACGACGGCGGCGATCAGCCCGGCCGCGACCGGGGCGCCGGACGCGACCGCGATGCCGAGCGACAGCGGGATCGCGACGAGGAACACGACGAACGACGCGAGGAAGTCCCGCCGAAATGTGGACACGTTGAGTGGCTTTGAAGTCACTCTCCGTATATAACCAGGATTAGAGCCGCTTCAGCCAGGCCATTCGCGAGATGGCGGCTGCGCGCCGTCCCGTCGGGGCCTCTGCGGGCGGAGACGCGAACGAGGGCCGCCGGAAGCCGGTGGCCCTCGTTCGCGGTCGGGCGGCCGGACGCGGCCGCTCCGGATGCCTAGCGGCGGTAGTTCTCCCAGTCGTCGGCCGGCTGGCGGGAGCCGTACGGGGCGTTGTCGTTCGGCTGGCCGCCCTGCGGGTACCCGCCCTGCTGCTGCGAGCCGCCGTAGTAGCCGCCGCCCGGGCCGTACGCCTGGGTGGCGTTCGGGTCCTGGTAGCCGCCCTGGGCGTTCGGGTCGTGCGGCGCGGCGAGCGGGTCGGCGCCGCCGTTGTAGCTGCTGCCGCTGAAGTCGCCGTAGACGCCGGAGCCGCCCTCGTTGCCCCCGAACCCGCCGAAGGATTCGCGGCCGCCGCTGAGCGGGTCGTCGTAGCGCGGGGAGTCGCCGTAGGCGGGCGCCGTCGGGTAGCCGTCGCTCTGCTGGCCCTGCCCGTACCCGGACGGAGCCCCCATCCCGCCGGGCGGGGGACCGGACGGCACGCCGGAGCCGAGCCCCGGGTCGTAACCGCCGCCCTGCCCGCCGGAGGGCCCGCCGGTCTGCCACGGCCCGGTGTTGCCGGTGCCGCCGGACCCGCCGGTCGTCCCGAAGGAGCCGGTGCTGAGCGGGTCGCCCAGCGGGTCGTTCAGGGAGCCGCCGCCGTAGGAGCCGCCCGTGTCGGACGAGGGCGCCGGGTTCGCCGACCGCGCACGGTCGGACTGGATGCGCTGGAGCAGCTCGTCCACGGACGGGAGCCGGTGCCCGTCGGTGTCGGAGCCGCCGTGCGCCGCGGGCGCCGGAGCCGGAGCGGGCGGCGCCGGGGGCGCCGGGGG
>NZ_SMKB01000343.1:0-5926 GCF_004348575.1 Actinomadura sp. 7K534 | reverse complement strand
GTCCCGGAGCCCGAGCCCGAACTGGCCGTCGTCAGCGCCGCAGCACGCGGCAGCCTCAACGGCCACGGCGACTACGGCGTGGCCACCGAGCCGCCCGCCCCCGCACCCGACCCGGAGGCGCTGCGCGCCCTCGTCATCGACGTCCTGGAGCGCCGCCACGGCGACGTGGCCGGGACGCTCGCCGAGGTCAGGGCCGCGGGCCACGTCTGCGACGAGGCCGAGATCCAGCGGATCAGCGACAACCACTGGTTCCCGTACGCGGTGTACCGGCTGCTCGCCAAGCACCACGGCGACGGCGAACTCGTCGCCGCGGAGCTGACGTCCCAGGGCATCGTCTACGACCGGGCCATGCTGGACGAGCTCGTCCGCTCCTGGCGCGTCTGACGGCCAGGCCCATACCGCGAGAACAGGTACGGTCCCTCCCCGGCGCCTTCGGGGACGGGACCGTACCCGTTCCCGTCCGCGCCGCGGTCCGCGCCTACCCGCCGCGCCGCTGCTCCCGGTACGGAGCGGTGCGCAGCCGCGCGTGCAGGCCGCCGGCCACCCGCAGGACGTGCCCGTTGAGCTGCGCCGCCGACGACGACGCCAGGTACAGCGTCGCGTCGGCGACGTCCTCGCGCGCCAGTTCGCCGGTCATCGCACTGACCCGCGGCGGACCGTCGAAGACCTTGAGCCCCTCGGTGTCCCTGCAGTACCCTTCCACCCCGCCCGTCACGAACCCGTGACCTTCGCCGCGCTCAGGACGAGCGGGCCGTGGCGACCGCGGCCTGGCCGAGGCTGATGCCGCCGTCGTTGGGCGGGACGCGGTGGTGCGTCAGCACATCGAAACCCGCGCCGGCCAGGCCGGACACCGCGCGTTCCAGCAGGAGCATGTTCTGGAACACGCCGCCGGACAGCGCGACCATGCCCAGCCCGGTCGTGTCCCGGAGGCGGGCCGCGGCGTCCACGACCAGGGCCGCCACGCCGTTGTGGAACCGCGCGGAGATCAGCGGGACCGGAACGCCCGCGCCGAGGTCGGCGACGACCGCGTCCACCAGGTCGCCCCCGGCCACCGTGAACTTCTCCGCGCCGCGGATCGCCGCCCGGTAGGCGGCGCGTTCGGACGGGTCGGCGCGCTGCTCCAGCTCGATGGCGGCCTGGCCCTCATGGCGGACCCGGTCGCGGACGCCGAGGACGGCCGCGACGGCGTCGAACAGGCGGCCCATGCTGGAGGTGAGCGGCGCGTTCACCCGGCGGCGGGCCATGGCGGCGACCGTGTCCCAGCCGGGCCGGCGGGCCACCGGCAGGTCGTCCGGGACGCCGTACGCGGCCGCCATCCGCCACGGTTCGCGGACCGCCGCCGCGCCGCCCGGCATCGGCACCGGCTCCAGGTGCCCGGCGCGCTCGAAGGAGTGCAGGTCGGCGACGAGGAACTCGCCGCCCCAGAGGGTGCCGTCCGTCCCGAAGCCCGTGCCGTCGAACGCGACGCCGATGACCGGGCCGGAAACACCGTTGTCGGCGAGGCAGGACGCGATGTGCGCGTGGTGGTGCTGGACGGCGATGGCGGGAAGGTCCTGCTCCAGCGCGTACTTGGTCGACAGGTACTCGGGGTGCGGATCGTAGGCGAGCAGTTCGGGCGTGACGCCGAACAGCCGCCGGTAGTGGGCGATCCCCTCCTCGTAGGCGCGGAGGGTCTCGTAGTTCTCCAGGTCGCCGATGTGCTGGGAGACGAACGCCCGGCCGTCGCGGGTCAGGCAGAAGGTGTTCTTGAGCTCGGCTCCGCAGGCCAGGACGGGGGGTCCGTCCGGGATCGGCACGGGCTCGGGCGCGTACCCGCGGGACCGCCGCACCGGCAGCGGGCGGCCGCGGAAGACCCGGACCACCGAGTCGTCGGCCCGGGTGTGGATCGGACGGTCGTGGATCAGGAACGCGTCGGCGATGCCGTCGAGCCGTTTCAGGGCGTCGTCGTCCCGGTGGACGATCGGCTCGTCGGACGCGTTCCCGCTGGTCATGACCAGCGGCTCGGTGACGAGGAGGTGGTGGAGCGGGGTGTAGGGCAGCATGAGGCCGAGCGCCGCGTTGCCCGGCGCGACGGCGTCGGCGAGGGACGCGGCGGGACGGCGGCGCGCCAGGACGATCGGCCGCTGGGGACCGGTGAGCAGCGCTTCCTCGGCGTCGTCGAGGACGCAGAGCGCGCGGGCGGCCGCCATGTCCGGGACCATGACGGCGAACGGCTTCTCCTCGCGGTGCTTGCGGGCGCGCAGCGCGGCGACCGCGCCCTCGTCCGCCGCCCGCGCCGCCAGGTGGTAGCCGCCCAGCCCCTTGACGGCGAGGACGGCGCCGTCCGCGAGCAGCGCCCGCGCGGCGGCGACCGGGTCGTCCGGCGGGGAGGAGTGCGGCAGCAGGGTCAGCGACGGACCGCAGGCCGGGCAGCACACCGGCTGAGCGTGGAACCGCCGGTCGGCGGGGTCCGCGTACTCGGCGGCGCACGGGCCGCACATCGCGAACCCCGCCATGGTCGTGCGGGGACGGTCGTAGGGGACGTCCGTCACGATCGTGAAGCGCGGCCCGCAGGCGGTGCAGTTGATGAACGGGTAGCGGTGCCGCCGGTCGGCCGGGTCGTGCAGTTCGCGGAGGCAGTCGGCGCAGGTCGCCGCGTCCCAGGACACCAGCGCGCGGCCCTCCCCCGCCTCGCCGCCCGAGCCGTCCGTCGCGGCGCTGCCCACGATGGTGAAGCCGCCGCCTCCCCGCGGGTCCAGGTCGCGGGTGGTGACGCGGTCCACGACGGCCAGCCGGGGCGGGTGGGCGCGCAGGCCGTCCAGGAACCGCCCGACCGCGCCGGGCGCCCCCTCGACCTCGATGAACACGCCGCCCGCGTCGTTGCCGACCAGTCCGGAGAGCCCGAGGCCGGTCGCGAGCCCGTGCACGAAAGGGCGGAAGCCGACGCCCTGCACGATCCCCTCGACGCGGACGCCCACCCGGACGTCCACCTGGCCATTCTTGCCCAGCCCGCGGAACCGGAACCCTGGCGCGTGTCCCCCGGCGGGTGGTGACGCCACGCGGCGTCACCACCCGGCGGTCATTCCGCGCTTCCGGTGTAGGCGGCGATGGTGCGGTCGGCGCACGCGCGGGCGACGGACTCGTCGGCGCCCGACTCGACGTGGGCCCGGTACCAGGCCTCGCCGCTCTGCCGCGTGAACTCCTTGCCCTCCTCCGACATCGCCCACTCCTGGCCGGCCTCCGGCCCAGGCGCGCCCCCGGCCGACATGTGCAGGGCCAGGCCGAGCAGCCCCTGGTCCCAGCCGATGCCGACGGCGGCGGGACCGAACTGCCCCCACATGTCGTCGTCGACGTGGGCGATGTGCTCCAGTTCGAGGCGGGCCCGGCCGTCCTCCTCGGGGGACAGCCGGACCTCGATCCAGCTGGTCATGCCGCCGTACTCCCAGGTGGCGGAGAACCCCTTGGGCGGGTCGCAGCGCTCGATCGTCCCGCTCGCGTTGCCCTCCAGCTCGAAGCGCCCGCCGAGCCGGAGGTCGCCGGAGACGGGCAGGAACCAGCGCCCGACGCGCTCGGCGGTGGTGACCGCGTCCCAGAGGTCCTCGACGTCGGTGTCGTAGACCTGGCTGACCGTGCTCGTCCGCGCCGTACCGGCCTCCAGCACCCGCTCCCCGACCCGGCGCCGGACCGCGTTGATCTGACCCGTCACTTCGACCATGGCTCGCTCGCTCCCTGTCACTCCTGGTTCCGGCGGCGTGCGCGCCTGCCCCGGGCGATCTCCGTCGCCAGGGCGTCGAGATGCGGCGTCCAGAACCGGCGGAAGCGGTCGAGCCACGCGTCGACCTCCCGCAGCGGCGCGGAGTCGACGGCGTACAGGCGCCGCGTCCCCTCCGCGCGCACGACCGCGAACCCGGTCTCCCGCAGCACCTTCAGATGCTGCGAGACGGCGGGCTGCGAGATCCCGAACTCCTCCCGGATGACGGCCGTCACCTCCCCGGAGGACCGCTCGCCGTCTGCGAGCAGCTCCAGGATCCGGCGGCGCACCGGGTCACCCAGCACATCGAATGCGTGCACGACCCCAACCTACAGTCTTCACTTATATAAGCCAAGCCTTAATAACTACCGGCTGCTCGCGGACAGGAGCTCCTCGAAGGAGACGGGGTTCTCGTACGGGTCGGGCTTGGGCGGGGCGGGCCGGTCGCCGATGAGTGCGGCCAGCTCGCGGCCGGCGCGGGCGATGCGCTCGGCCAGCCCCTCGACGGCGCCGTCCGCGCCGCCCCAGTCCTCGGACGCCGCGTACACGGCGGTCGGGACGACGGCGGCGCGCAGGTAGGCGAACAGCGGGCGCATCGCGTAGTCGATGGCGAGCGAGTGGCGCTCGGTGCCGCCGGTCGCGCCCAGCAGCACCGGCTTGCCGTCCAGGGACTCGCGCTCCAGGACGTCGAAGAACGTCTTGAACAGGCCGCTGTAGGACGCGTTGAAGACGGGCGTCACGGCGATGAGGCCGTCGGCGCCCGTCACCGCCTCCACGGCGGCGCGGAACTCCCCGGCCGGGAAGTGCGTGAGCGTCGCGTCGACCATCGCGTGCGCGTGGTCGCGCAGCTCGACCGTCTCGATCGCGACGTCCGCGCCGGCGGCGGCGCCCGCGTCCGGGCGTAGCGCCTCCGCGGCCGCGGCCGCGAGCCGGTCGGCGAGCATGCGCGTCGACGACGGCTGCCCGAGACCGGCGGAGACCACGGCGAGCTTCGTCATCGGACCTCCTCAACGCTCTCGCGCTCCGCGGCCCGGGCCGCGTGGGTGGGCGCGGTCGCGGGGACGTGGGCCGGGCGCAGCGACTCGAACTCCTTGCGCAGCACGGGAACGACCTCCTCGCCCAGCATGTCGATCTGCTCCAGGACGGTCTTGAGCGGCAGCCCCGCGTGGTCGATCAGGAAGAGCTGGCGCTGGTAGTCGCCGAAGTGGTCGCGGAACGTCAGCGTCTTCTCGATGACCTGCTGCGGGCTCCCGACCGTGAGCGGCGTCTCGGCGGTGAACTCCTCCAGCGACGGGCCGTGCCCGTAGACCGGCGCGTTGTCGAAGTAGGGGCGGAACTCGCGGACCGCGTCCTGGGAGTTCTTCCGCATGAAGACCTGCCCGCCGAGCCCGACGATGGCCTGGTCGGCGGACCCGTGGCCGTAGTGCTCGAAGCGCTGCCGGTACAGGCGGATCAGCCGCTGGAAGTGGTGCTTCGGCCAGAAGATGTGGTTGGCGAAGAAGCCGTCGCCGTAGTAGGCGGCCTGCTCGGCGATCTCCGGGCTGCGGATCGAGCCGTGCCACACGAACGGCGGGACGCCGTCCAGCGGGCGCGGGGTCGAGGTGAACGACTGCAGCGGCGTGCGGAACTTGCCCTCCCAGTCGACGACGTCCTCGCGCCAGAGCCGGTGCAGGAGGTGGTAGTTCTCGATGGCGAGCGGGATGCCGTCGCGGATGTCCTTGCCGAACCAGGGGTAGACGGGGGCGGTGTTGCCGCGTCCCATCATCAGGTCCACCCGGCCGCCGGCCAGGTGCTGGAGCATCGCGTAGTCCTCGGCGATCTTCACCGGGTCGTTCGTGGTGATCAGCGTCGTCGCGGTGGACAGGACGAGCCGCTCGGTGCGGGCCGCGATGTAGCCGAGCATCGTCGTCGGGGAGGACGGCACGAACGGCGGGTTGTGGTGCTCACCGGTCGCGAAGACGTCCAGGCCGGCCTCTTCGGCCTTGAGGGCGATCCTGACCATGGCCTGGATCCGCTCCGCCTCGGACGGTACGCGTCCGGTGGTCGGGTCGGGCGTGACGTCCCCGACCGAGAAGATTCCGAACTGCATGCCGGCCTCCGAGGTAGTAGAACTTTCAATCATTCTAGCCGAACAGCGCGACTCGAGATCATATTCCTGGCGGAATCCCTGGTGAGCAGCCGTGCCGGGGGGGCGGG
>NZ_SMKB01000342.1:0-5950 GCF_004348575.1 Actinomadura sp. 7K534 | reverse complement strand
GCCGAGGTGTGGGCGCGGTGACGGTCGTGGGGCGGGTGGTCGCCGTCCGGTCGGCGGTGGCAGGGTGGTCATCGGCCATCGGGTCCGGACCCGGCGGGGGCGTCGTCCTCGCCCGGCCGGTGGAACTTGCGGACGAGCCGGTCCCGCACCTCGCGGGTGTGGCGGCGGCTGACCTGCAGCAGCTCGTCGCCGATCTGGACGGCCGCGCGCCCGCCGTCGAAGCGCAGCTCGGTGACGTGCGCGGACGCGACGAGCGTGCTGCGGTGGATCCGGATGAACCCGGCGGCCTCCCACCGCTTGGTCAGCGCCGACAGCGGCATCCGGACGAGGTAGCCGCCGTCGGCGGTGTGCAGCCGCACGTAGTCGCCCTGCGCCTCGACATGGGTGACCGACCGGCGGGACACGAGCCGGGTGCGGCCGCCGAGCTCGACGGGGATCATCTCGTCCTCGGGGTCGCGGGCCTCCTCGTCGGGCGGGGCGGCCCGCCCGGCGGCCGCGGCGACCCGGCGGACCGACTCGGCGAGCCGCTCGGGGCGCACGGGCTTCAGCAGGTAGTCGAGGGCGCCGAGCTCGTAGGCGGTGACGGCGCAGTCGTCGTGGGCGGTCACGAAGACGACGTGCGGGGGCGCGGCGAAGCCGGTCAGCAGGCGGGTGAAGTCGAGCCCGTCGAGGCCGGGCATGCGGATGTCGAGGAAAACGGCGTCGAGGCGTTCGCCCTCGACGAGCATCCGGCTCAGGTCGCGCAGCGCGGACGAGGCGTCGCCGGCGCTGCTGACCCGGCCGATCCGCGAATCCCTGCGGAGCAGATAGGTCAGCTCCTCCAGGGCGGGGCGTTCGTCGTCGACGGCCAGGACGTGGAGCATGAGGCGACTTTGCCGCGATTACCGTCTGTCCGCAATCGATTCCACAAAGTGAGTACGGTGTCGCGTGGTCATCGGTCAGTCCGAAAATGACCCCGGACGGTATTTCGGTACGCGCAGATTCACCTTCGTCCCCGCGCCGAGGGCGGTCTCGACGGTCAGCCCGTACTCCTCCCCGTAGAACTGGCGCATCCGCTCGTCGACGTTGGCGAGTCCGATACCCGCCCCTTCCCGCCGGGGGCTCGGCGCCACGCTCCCCCACCCGGTGGGTCCGGGGCGGCCCACGGGCGCGGAAAGGATCTCCGCGAGGCGTTCCGGGTCCATGCCGACGCCGTCGTCCTCGACGCTGATCGCCGCCTCGGCGCCGGAGTCGCGCGCGATGATCGAGATGTGGCAGGCCCGGCCGGCGCCCGTCCCGGCCATGCCGTGCCGGACGGCGTTCTCGACGAGCGGCTGGAGCGCCAGGAACGGCACCGCGACCGGCAGCACCTCGGGCGCGATCTCGACCCGGCACTGCAGCCGGTCCCCGAATCTGGCCCGTTCCAGCAGCAGGTACCGGTCGATGGAGCGCAGCTCGTCGGCGAGCGTGGTGAAGTCGCGCGGGTTGCGGAAGGAGTAGCGGGCGAAGTCGGCGAAGTCCAGCAGGAGTTCGCGGGCGCGCTCGGGATCGGTCCGGACGAACGAGGCGATCGTCGTCAGCGAGTTGTAGACGAAGTGGGGCGAGATCTGCGCGCGCAGGGCCCGCAGCTCGGCCTCGGCCAGGCGGATGCGCGCGGTGTCGAGCCCGGCGAGCTCCAGCTGGCCGGTGAGGAGGCGGGCCGCGTCCCCGGCGGCGCGGACGCGCGCCGCGGACGGGTGCCGCCAGTACGCGGCGAGCGTCCCCGCGACGCGTCCCTCGACGGAGAGGGGGGCGACCAGCGCCGCCTGCACGCCGCATTCCGGGTCGTCGCAGCCGATCGACTCGGGCGGCGGCACCCGGGGCCGCCCCGAGGCGAGCACCGGGAGGGCGTGCTGGACGGCGTCCGCCGCGTGCCGGTCACGGCCCGCCCCGTCCCACACCAGTAGCCGCGGTGCCTCACGGGCCTCCCCGCGATCACCGTCGTCCTCACCGAAGCCGCCGCCGTCCTCCGGCGGCCAAACCCCGACCAGCGCGACGGCCTCCGCGCCCAGCAGCGGCCTGAGCCTCCTGGCGGCCTTGCGCGCGGTCTCCTCCGTCAGCCCGGCGCGCAGCGGCGACGACGCGCGCACGGCCGCGTGCAGCGCCGCGAACGCCGTCTTCTCGGCCGTGTCGGCGGGCACGCGGCGCAGGTCGGGCAGCCGGCGGCGCAGCGCCCAGGCGCCGGTGGCGGTGCCGGCGGCCACGGCGCACGCCACCGTGTCCGCGACGGAGGGTAGGATCATGGCAACTTACGGTAATGCCTGCCCCCCGCGCGGGCCCGGATGTCGTCCATTTACGAAGCCCGGAAGGCCGGACACGGCCACCCCGCCCGTTCCAGCCCCTGGGGGCAGGTCTCACAGCGGCGGGGCCTCGCCCTCGTCCTCCTGGTAGGAGTACCGCTGCTCCCGCCACGGGTCGGCGACGTTGTGGTAGCCGCGCTCCTCCCAGAAGCCGCGGCGGTCCCGCACGAGGTACTCCACGCCCCGGACCCACTTGACGCTCTTCCACGCGTACAGGTGCGGGACCACGACGCGGAGGGGGAAGCCGTGGTCGGGGGTGAGCCGCTCGCCGTCCCGGTGGGTGGCGAACATCGTCGTGTCGGCGAGGAAGTCGCTCATCCGGATGTTGGCGCTGTAGCCGTACTCCGCCCAGACCATCACGTGCGTGACGTCCGGCGCGGGCGGCGCGAGCTCCACGATGGCCGAGCCGGGGACGCCCTCCCACTCGTTGTCCGGGATGGTGAACTTCGTGACGCAGTGGAAGTCGGCGACGGCGCGGCTCCTCGGCAGCGCGTCGAACTCGTCCCAGGTCCAGCGGTGCTGCTCCCCCGACGCGGTCGCGCCGAAGACCCGGAAATCCCAGTCCTTGGGACGGAACTTGGGCACGGGGCCGTAGTGGAGGACGGGCCAGCCCCGGGGGATGTACTGGCCGGGCGGCAGGTCGCGCGGCGACGGTGCGGACTGTTCGGGGTGGGACATGACGCCGCCATCCTGCCATCCGGGGTGAGCTGAGCCATATTCGGGGTCGCGTGCGCACCGCACCGGGAAAGTCGGCTAACCTGAGCACGTGCGCAACGTCGTCTATTTCTTTTGGTTCGACCAGCCCGGGCGGCTGGTCTGCCGGACGTTGCGCTGACAGACCACGAGACGAGAAGCCCCGGGCCGGTCGGCCCGGGGCTTTCGCCGTTTCAGGGGTTGGCCGCGGGTCACCGGGATCCCGGGCGTAACGGAGAGGCAGCACACCAATGGTCGTCGTCATGGCCCCGGAGGCCAACGAAGCGGACGTCAACGCCGTCGTCTCACTTGTCGAGACGGCGGGGGGTGACGCCTTCGTCAGCCGCGGCGTGGAGCGGACCATCGTCGGGCTCGTCGGCGACGTTCAGCAGTTCGGCTCGCTGAACCTGCGCGGTATGCGGGGCGTCAACGACGTCATCCGCATCTCGGCGCCCTACAAGCTGGTGAGCCGGGAGAACCACGCCGAACGCTCGATCGTCCAGGTCGGCGGGGTGCCGGTCGGCCCCGGCACCATGACGCTGATCGCCGGGCCGTGCGCGGTGGAGACCCCCGAGCAGACCCTCGGCGCCGCGCAGATGGCGCAGGCGGCGGGCGCGACGCTGCTGCGCGGCGGCGCGTTCAAGCCGCGGACCTCCCCGTACGCGTTCCAGGGCCTCGGCGAGGCCGGCCTGCGCATCCTCGCGGACGTGCGGGAGGAGACCGGCATGCCGATCGTGACCGAGGTGGTGGACGCCGGCGACGTCGACCTCGTCGCCTCCTACGCGGACATGCTGCAGATCGGCACCCGCAACGCGCAGAACTTCTCGCTGCTGCAGGCCGCCGGCGAGTCCGGCAAGCCCGTGATGCTCAAGCGCGGCATGAACGGGACGATCGAGGAGTGGCTGATGGCGGCCGAGTACGTCGCCCAGCGCGGCAACCTCGACATCGTGCTGTGCGAGCGCGGCATCCGCACGTTCGAGAAGGCCACCCGCAACACCCTCGACATCTCCGCGGTGCCGGTGGCGCAGCGCCTCTCCCACCTGCCGGTCATCGTGGACCCGTCGCACTCGGGCGGCAGCCGCGACCTCGTCCTGCCGCTGACCCGCGCGGCGATCGCGGCGGGCGCCGACGGCGTGATCATCGACGTGCACCCGCACCCGGAGACCGCGCTGTGCGACGGCCCGCAGGCCCTCGTGGACGGCGACCTGCGCGAGCTCGCCAAGCTCGTCCGCGACCTGCCCCCCATCGTCGGGCGGTCGCTCACCCGCGCCGCCGACACCGACACCGTCCCCGCCTGACGGGTATCGTCGGGGGCATGGCGTACTGGACCCCCGACTGCGGACCGCCGCGCTCCTGACGGGGCGCGGCGACCGCACCGCCACCGAGCCCTGACACGGCCCGGCACCGCGTGTGCCGGGGCCGTGCGTTCCTGCGCCCCGAATCCGGATCTTCTCTCCCGATTCGAGCCCAGGAGCATCTCCTCGTGTCACAGCGAACGTTCGTCCGGCGCGCGTCCGGAACCGACTCCCCCGCCCGCGCCCGCGCCGGGGGTGCGGGCATCCTCGTCGCGGCGTCCCTGTGGGGGACGACCGGGACCGTCCAGACCTTCGCGGACGGTTCCTCCCCCTTCTCCGTCGCCGCGATCCGCATCATCATCGGCGGGCTGACGCTGCTCGCCCTCGCCGTCGCCACCCGCCGCGAGGGGCTGCGCCGCCTGACCGCCCACCGCCGCAACCTGCCGCTCCTCGCCCTGGGGGCCGGCGCGATCGCCGTGTACCAGACCGCGTTCTTCGTCGCCGCGGGCCGCACGGGCGTCGCCGCCGGCACGATCGTCACCATCGGCAGCGCGCCCGTCTTCACCGGCCTGATCGGGCTGGCGGCCCGGCGGACCGTCCTCACCGGGCGCTGGGCGCTCGCCACCGCGGGCGCCGTAACGGGCTGCACCCTCCTCATCGGCGGCGGGCTCGCCGATGGCGGGCAGGAGACGGGGGTGGAACCGGCCGGCATCGCGCTGGCGCTGCTCGCCGGGCTGGCGTACGCGGTCTACGCGACGGCGGCGTCCGTGCTCATCACCCGCGGCGAGGACGACCGGGCGGTCGCCGGGGCGCTGTTCGCGGCGGCGGCCGTGCCGCTCGTTCCGGTGCTGCTGGCCGCGCCCGCGGGATGGCTGCTCACCGGCTCCGGCGCCCTGATCGCGCTGTACCTCGGCGTGATCACCACGGGCCTCGGCTACCTGCTGTTCGCCCGGGGCCTCCGCGGCACGCCCGCCACGACCGCGACGACGCTGACGCTCGCGGAACCGGCCGTCGCCGCCGTGCTCGGGACCGTCCTCCTGGACGAGGCCCTGGGCGGGCTCGCGGCGGCCGGGGTCGCGCTGCTGGCGGCGAGCCTCGTCGTCCTCGTCGCGCCGGCGCGGGGATCACTGCGGAGGCAGAGAACACGCACAGCGCGGTAACAAATTGGTCTGGACCATTGGCCGCGGCGGGCGCGGCGAGGATGATGTCCGGCATGACAACGGGCGATGGTGACGCCGGGGGGCGGCTGTTCCCGGAAAACCTCGACGGCGTCGACCCGGTCGCCGCCGTGATGCTGGCGGACGCGTGCCGCGCCCTGTCGGCCTACCCGGAACTCGTGGCCGTCGGCGCGCTGTTCACCGCGGCCGAGCAGGTCACGGGCGGGTGGCGGGTCGTGTGCCCGTGCGACCCGCTGCCGCAGGGCGCCCGCGAACTCCTCGCCGGCCACCTGCTGGACCTCGCCGCCTCCGCCGACCGCGCCGCGGCGCGGGAGCTGCACGCCGCCGCGCAGGCCCTCCAGGAAACGGCCGCCGACGAGGTGACCGCATCCGGACGGCGGCTGCGGATCGTCCGGATCCAGCAGCTCGTCCGCACCGGCCCCGACGGGCCCGAACCGCCCCGCCCCACGGACCTGGACACCGACCC
>NZ_SMKB01000341.1:0-6032 GCF_004348575.1 Actinomadura sp. 7K534 | reverse complement strand
GGGTGGGAGCGGCCGCCGGGGAGCCGTTCTGGCGCATCCCGAAACCGGGGCGTTCGCTCAACGTCCCGCCCCGTACCGGTCGCCCTCGGGGCGGTCCAGCGCGTACGGGTGGAGGGTGTAGCGGACGCGCCGGTCGGACGTCTCCTCGCGGTCGAGGCGGAAGCCGGGCTCCTCGGCCGGGCGCTGGACGATGAACTGCAGCGCGGTCGTCTGCCGCCCGTAGCTCGCGTCGTAGGCGTTCAGCCGGATGTAGTGGCCCGGGTACGCCTTGCGGCACTCGTTGATCTCGTACAGGACGCCGGCCGGGTCGGTGAGGTCGAACATGGGCAGGCCCCACATCTCCCAGTAGGAGTTGCGCGGGTGCGGGTCGTCGGTGAACTCGACCGAGCACGGCCAGCCCTGGCCGAGGGCGTAGCCGGCCTGCGCGGTGATCTCCTCGTCGGTGAGGTCGGGCAGGTAGGAGAAGGTTCCTTGGGTGATCCGCATGTCACACGCTCACTGGGGTCTCGACGACGTCGGGTGTGTCGGTGGACTCGTAGGTGAAGGTGATGTCGCCCCAGGTGGACAGGGCAACGTCCAGCTCGCGGCTGTTCTTGGCGGCGGCGCGGAGGATGTCGGGGCCCTCGGTGAGGTAGTCGCGGCCCTCGTTCCGCGCCTTGATCATCGCTTCGAGCGCGACGCGGTTGGCGGTGGCGCCGGCCGCGATGCCCATCGGGTGGCCGATCGTCCCGCCGCCGAACTGGAGGATCGAGTCCTCGCCGAGGTAGTGCAGGAGCTGGTGCATCTGGCCGGCGTGGATGCCGCCGGACGCGACGGGCATCGTGCCCGGCATCGACGCCCATTCCTGGTCGAAGTACAGGCCCTTCACGGGGTCGGCCTCCACCCTGTCCAGGCGGAGGGTGTCGTAGTAGCCGCGGACGCTGTTCGGGTCGCCCTCCAGCTTGCCGACGACCGTCCCGGCGTGGATGTGGTCGACGCCCGCCAGCCGCATCCACTTGGCGATGACGCGGAAGTTGACGCCGTGGCTCTTCTGGCGCGTGTAGGTGGAGTGGCCCGCCCTGTGCAGGTGCAGGATGACGCCGTTCCTACGCGCCCAGTTGGCCATCGACTGGATGGCCGTGTAGCCGATGGTGAGGTCGATCATCACGATGACGCTGCCGAGTTCCTTGGCGAAGTCGGCGCGCTCGTACATGTCCTCCATCGTCCCGGCGGTGACGTTGAGGTAGTGGCCCTTGACCTCGCCCGTCGCGGCCTGCGCGCGGTTGACGCCCTCCATGCAGTAGAGGAAGCGGTCGCGCCAGCGCATGAACGGCTGGGAGTTGATGTTCTCGTCGTCCTTGGTGAAGTCGAGGCCGCCGCGGAGCGCCTCGTAGACGACGCGGCCGTAGTTGCGCGCGGACAGCCCGAGCTTCGGCTTGACGGTCGCGCCCAGCAGCGGGCGGCCGAACTTGCCGAGGTACTCGCGCTCCATGACGATGCCGTGCGCGGGGCCCTGGAACGTCTTCACGTAGTGGGCGGGGATCCGCATGTCCTCCAGGCGCAGCGCCTTCAGCGCCTTGAACCCGAAGACGTTCCCGATGATGGACGACGTCAGGTTCGCGATCGACCCCTCCTCGAACAGGTCGAGGTCGTAGGCGATGTAGGCGATGAACTGGTTCTCCTGCCCTGGGACGGGCTCCACCCTGTAGCACTTGCCCTGGTAGTTCTCGTAGGACGTGAGCCTGTCCGTCCACACCACCGTCCAGGTGGCGGTGGACGACTCGCCCGCGACCGCCGCGCCCGCCTCCTCTGGCGGGACGCCCTCCTGCGGGGTGATCCGGAAGGCGGCGAGGATGTCGCTGTCCTTCGGCTGGTAGTCCGGGCGCCAGTAGCCCATCTCGGCGTAGGGGATCACGCCCGCCGACCATCTGCCTGCGCTCATCGCCGCTCTCCTTAAGCCCGAGGTCGGATCACGGGGCGCGGCGGCCCGCCCCGGTGAAGGACGGCATGCCCCAGGGGTCGGGGCGGGCGCCGCGTCCCGGCCACGTGGACCGTGAACAGTTCGAGCTTCGCCCCCCGACACTTGTAATGTCCATCAAGTGTTCTACGGTGACCATTAAGCATTCACTTGGGCGAGGAGGGCGGGCGGGTGACCGAGGCGCGGTTGCGGACGTTCGTCGCGCTCGCCGACACGGGGTCGGTGCGGGCGGCGGCGCGGCGGTTGTACGTCACGGAGTCGGCGGTGTCGGCGGCGGTCGCGGCGCTGACCCGCGAGCTCGGCGTCCCGCTCGTCCGGAAGGAGGGGCGCGGGCTGCGGCTGACCCCCGCCGGGACCGCCTACGCGGGGTACGCGCGGCAGGTCCTAGGGCTGCTGGAGGAGGGGCGGGCCGCGGCGCGCGGCGCGGCCGACCCGGGGCGCGGGACGCTGCGGCTGGCGGCGGTGACGACGGCCGCCGACCAGCTCCTCCCGGAGCTGCTCGCCTCCTTCCGGGGGCGCTGGCCGGACGTCGAGCTGACGCTGGAGGTGGGGCCGCGCCGCCAGGTGTGGAGCAGCCTGGCCGCGCACGAGGCGGATCTGGTGCTGGCCGGGCGCCCGCCCGCCGGGCTCGCGGCGACCGTCCTGGCCCGGCGCCCGAACGAGCTGGTCGTCGTGGGCGCGCCGCATCTCGCGGACGGGTTCACGCCGGCGGGCACGCCGTGGGTGATGCGCGAGCCCGGTTCGGGGACGCGGGCGAGCGCGGACGCCTACCTGGCCGAGCGGGAGGCGTCGCCGCCGCGGCTCGTCCTCGGCTCGAACGGCGCGGTGATCGCGGGCGCGGCGGCCGGGCTCGGGGTGGCGCTGGTCTCGCGGGACGCCGTCGGGGCCGAGCTGGACGCGGGACGCCTCGTCGTCGTCGACGCGCCGGGGATGCCCCTGGACCGGCCCTGGCACGCGGTGGGCGGGGCCGCGCCGTCCGCGACGACGCTGCTGTTCGTCCGGCACCTGCTGGACGCCCCGGGCTGGAGTGCGCCGGGCGGCGGCGGGCCGGATCGAAACGGGCACGAAGGCGCCGCCGAGGCTATGGGAGGCTCCAGAGCGGCACCGACAGCAGGGCGAGACTGACCGCGATCAGGATCATCGCGACGGTCCGGCCGCCTTCGCCCCCCGGGACGGTCTCCCGGCGGGTCACCAGGAACAGGAAGCCCGCGAAGTAGCCCACGGCGGCGAGATCCATCGCCACGGCCAGCCCGGTCACGCCACCACCCCCTCGACTGATCAAACCCTAGACGAGTGCGGTCGCTCACATCGCCGCGCCACCGCGCACGAACGGCACCGGACAGGACAGAATCGGGTTCGGAAACCGCGAAAGGGGCAACGATGACCGCCGACCGAAAGCCCGGCCCGGACCGCCCGTACGACCTGGTCCTCTTCGGCGCCACCGGGTTCACCGGCGCCCTGACCGCCGAGTACCTGGCCCGGCACGCCGATCCCGGCACGCGCTGGGCCCTCGCCGGACGCAACGAGGCCAAGCTGGCGGCCGTCCGCGAGCGGCTGGCCGAGATCGACCCCGCGTGCGCCGGCCTCCCGCTCCTGCACGCCGACAGCGGCGACACCGCGTCCATCGAGGCCGTCGCGAACTCGGCGCGCGTCGTCATCACCACCGTCGGCCCGTACGCCAAGTACGGCGAGCCGCTGGTGGCGGCGTGCGCGCGCGCCGGGACCGACTACGTGGACCTCACCGGCGAGCCGAACTTCGTCGACCAGATGTACGTGAAGTACCACCGAGAGGCGGAGCGCAGCGGTGCGCGGATCGTGCACGCCTGCGGGTTCGACTCCGTCCCCCACGACCTCGGCGCCTACTTCACGGTGAAGCAACTCCCCGAGGGCGTCCCGCTGCACGTCGAGGGGTTCGTGCGCGCCCGCGCGGACGCGTCCGGCGGCACGCTGCACTCGGCGATCGGCGTGTTCGCCGACCCCGCGGGCCTGGTGCGCGCCGAGCGGGAGCGCCGCGCGCTGGAGGAGCGGCCCGCCGGTCGGCGGGTGCGCGTCTCGCGGCGCCCGGCGCCGAAGGCCCGGCTCGCGGGCGGCTGGACGCTGCCGCTGCCCACCCTCGACCCGCAGATCGTCGTCCGTTCCGCGGCCGCCCTGGACCGCTACGGCCCCGACTTCTCCTACGGCCACTACGTCGCCGTCAAGCGGCTCCCCGTCGCCGCGGGGATGGCGGCGGGCGCCGGGGCGGTGGCCGTCCTCGCGGCGCTGCGGCCGACCCGCGGGCTGCTGCTGCGGCTCCGCGCGCCGGGCGAGGGCCCGTCCGCGGAGCAGCGCGCCCGCAACTGGTTCAGCGTGAAGTTCGTCGGCGAGGGCGGCGGCCGGCGCGTGGTCACCGAGGTCGCGGGCGGCGACCCCGGCTACGGGGAGACCGCCAAGATGCTCGCCGAGTCGGCGCTGTGCCTCGCCCATGACGACCTCCCGGAGACCGCCGGGCAGGTCACGACCGCCGCCGCGATGGGCGACGCCCTCATCGAGCGGCTGACCAGGGCGGGGATCGCCTTCCGGGTCCTCAGGACGGACTGACCCCGCCCCGGTGCCGCCCGGGGATGGGGATCACGGCCTCGACGGTCGTCCCGGCCGAGGGCCTGCTCGTCACCGCGACCCGCCCGCCGAGCAGTTCGGCGCGCTCGCGCATGCCGCGCAGCCCGTAGGAGTCGGGGCGGCTTCCGCGGCCGCCCTGCCCGAGGACGTCCCGCACCGGGAACCCGATCCCGTCGTCGCGGACCTTCAGCCTGACCCGGTCGTGGGAGTGCTCCAGCAGCAGGTCGACGCAGGTCGCCTGCGCGTGCCGCAGGCAGTTGCCGACCGCCTCCTGCGCGATCCGGTACAGCGCGGTCTGCACGTGGTCGGGCAGCGCGTCCTCCAGTTCGCCCTCGACGGTCACCGTCACGTCGAGCGGGCCGGACGGGCCGGGGCCGTCCCCCGCCTCGCGGGCGAGGGTGGCCAGCGCCGCCGACAGGCCCAGGTCGTCCAGCACGGGCGGGCGCAGCCCGCCGATCGCGGCGCGGGTCTCGGCCGCCGCCAGCTCGCACAGCCGGCGGGCCACCATGATCTGGGCGAGTCCCTCGGGGTGGTGCTCGGGCATGGCCCGCTCGGCCGCCGACAGGTGGAAGCCGAGGCTGGCGAGCCGCTGCGCGATGCCGTCGTGGATCTCCCGGCTCAGCCGGGACCGCTCGGCCTCCTGCGCCTGCACGGCCCGCTCCGCGAACCGCTCGGCGGAGTGCTCGCGCTCGCGGGCGGTGCGCAGCCGGCGGCACGAGCACAGCACGGGCGCGAACAGGCCGGCGAGCGCGGTGACGAGCTCCAGGTCCTCGGGCGGCGGCGCCCCGGCCGAGCGGACGTCGATGACCGCGATCACGGTGCCCTCGCTGTGCACGGGGACCGCGGCGCCGCGCCCGTCCGGGTGCCGGCGGGGCCGGCCGTGCGCGGCGACCCAGCCGACGTCGCCCTCCCCCAGCGGGACTGGCGGGCCCTTCCACTCCAGGACGCGCTCGTCCTCCGCCAGGACGTACACGTCGCAGAACGTCAGCGCCCGCGCCGACCGGACGACCAGCCCGGCCAGCTCCTCGGCCATCCGCGGCAGCTCGCGGGCGGAGCAGGCAGCCGCCACGACGCGGACGAGCAGGTCGGTCCCGCGGTCCGCGAGCAGTTCCAGCGGCCCGGCGCCCGTCACCGGAAAAGCCCCTCGCGCAGCGCGACGGCGATCGCGGCGGACCGGTCGGTCACCTCCAGCTTGCGGTAGAGCGCGCGCAGGTGGCTCTTCACGGTCTCCTCGCTCAGCACGAGCCGCGCCGCGATCGCCTTGTTGGACAGGCCGCCCACCAGCAGCGACAGCACCTCGCTCTCGCGCTGCGTGAGGCCGCGGTTGGCGCCGGGCCAGAACTCGCCGCGGGTCAGCCGGGCCGCGGTGACCGCCATCCGGCCCGCGAGCGTCGCGTCGACGACCGTCTCGCCCTGCGCGACCTCCTCCAGCCGCCGGACGAGCTCCGGGCCGTCCACCCGCTTGAGCAGGTACCCGCCC
>NZ_SMKB01000340.1:0-6044 GCF_004348575.1 Actinomadura sp. 7K534 | reverse complement strand
GGCGGGGTCCGGGCGCGGGGAGCCGCCCGGCGCGGCCGCGGGCTCGGGCTCGTCGTCCGGGCGGGCGAGCGGCGCGATGCGGGTGCCGTCGCCGCGCCGCGCGACGAGGAATCCCTCGGCGGTCAGCTGCTCGTAGGCGGCGACGACCACACCGCGGGAGACGTCCAGGTCGCGGGCGAGGTCACGGCTCGACGGCAGCCGCGTCCCGGCGGTCAGCCGGCCGGACCGCACGGCCGAGCGGAAGCCCGCGGCGATCTGGGCCGCCAGCCGCCCGGTGCTCCGGTCGAGGGGCAGATGAAGGTCGGTCACATCATGTTCAGCGCCGGGAGGGATCGCCCGTGTCACGGCCCGGTGCCGCGCAGGGTGTCGCGGCGGGGTGTCGCAGCCGGTGTCACGCCGGGTGCCGTGCCCGCCCCGGGGGCCCAGGTCGTACCCTGTGGTCCGGCCCATCGGAATCGCGCGAGGATCTGCCTGAGATGCCTGAGTTCTCCTACACCGACCTGCTGCCGCTCGGCCCGGACGACACCGACTACCGGCTGCTGACCTCCGACGGGGTCTCGACGTTCGACGCGAACGGGCGGACGTTCCTGCAGGTCGAGCCGGAGGCGCTGCGGCTGCTCACCGAGACCGCCATGCGCGACATCTCGCACCTGCTGCGCCCCGCGCACCTGGCGCAGCTCCGGCGGATCCTGGACGACCCCGAGGCGTCCCCCAACGACCGGTTCGTGGCGCTCGACCTGCTGAAGAACGCGGGGATCTCGTCCGGCGGCGTCCTGCCCATGTGCCAGGACACCGGCACCGCGATCGTGATGGGCAAGCGCGGCCAGCACGTCATGACCGACGGCGAAGACGAGAAGCACATCTCCCGCGGCGTGTACGACGCGTACACCAAGCTGAACCTGCGCTACTCCCAGCTGGCGCCGGTGACGATGTGGGAGGAGAAGAACACCGGCAGCAACCTGCCCGCGCAGATCGAGCTCTACGCGACGCCCGGTGACGCGTACAAGTTCCTTTTCATGGCCAAGGGCGGCGGCAGCGCGAACAAGTCGTTCCTCTACCAGGAGACGAAGGCCGTCCTTAACCCGAAGCGGATGATGTCCTTCCTGGAAGAGAAGATCCGCTCGCTGGGTACCGCCGCGTGCCCGCCGTACCACCTGGCGATCGTCGTGGGCGGCACGTCCGCCGAGTACGCGCTGAAGACCGCGAAGTACGCGTCGGCGCACTACCTGGACACGATGCCGGCCGAGGGCTCGGCGCTGGGCCACGGCTTCCGCGACCTGGAGCTGGAGCTCCAGGTGTTCGAGCTGACGCAGAAGCTCGGCATCGGCGCGCAGTTCGGCGGCAAGTACTTCTGCCACGACGTGCGGGTGATCCGGCTGCCGCGGCACGGGGCGTCCTGCCCGGTGGCGATGGCGGTGTCGTGCAGCGCCGACCGGCAGGCCCTCGCCAAGATCACCGCGGAGGGCGTGTTCCTGGAGCGGCTGGAGACCGACCCGGCGCAGTACCTGCCGGACACGACCGACGACCAGCTCGACGACGCGGTCGTGAAGGTCGGGGCGGGCGGAGGGAGTGCGGTCGCCATCGACCTCAACCGGCCGATGGCCGAGATCCGCGCCGAGCTGACCCGGTACCCGGTGAAGACGCGGCTGTCGCTGACCGGGCCGCTGGTCGTCGCCCGCGACATCGCGCACGCCAAGATCAAGGAGCGGCTGGACGCGGGCGAGCCGATGCCGCAGTACCTCCGCGACCACGCCGTGTACTACGCGGGGCCCGCGAAGACGCCGGAGGGCTACGCGTCCGGCTCCTTCGGCCCCACCACGGCCGGGCGGATGGACTCCTACGTCGAGCAGTTCCAGGCGGCGGGCGGCTCGCTGGTGATGCTGGCGAAGGGCAACCGGTCGAAGCAGGTGACCGACGCCTGCAAGGAGCACGGCGGCTTCTACCTCGGCTCGATCGGCGGTCCCGCCGCGCGGCTCGCCCAGGACTGCATCAAGAAGGTGGAGGTCCTGGAGTACCCGGAGCTCGGGATGGAGGCCGTCTGGAAGATCGAGGTGGAGGACTTCCCGGCGTTCATCGTGGTGGACGACAAGGGCGAGGACTTCTTCGCCGACACCACCGGACCCGTCCTCAGCATCGGCAGGCGCTGACGTTCGGCAGCCTCCGCCAGCCCGTCGACGGGGCCGCCAGAGGGCGTTCCCCGATGTTTCTGGCCGGTAGGTCACATTATCGGCCCAAAATCGACGTTGGTAATGAGGTCTCCCCGATGACCGCCTGGCCACTCCGGTATCTTTTCCGCCATGTCACAGTCAGAGCGCCTCGTGCTAGCGACGCGCTACCGGCTGGTCTCGGAAATCGGCCAAGGTGCCAACGGCACCGTCTGGCGAGGGCATGACGAGCTCCTCGATCGCTCGGTGGCGATCAAAGAGCTGCGCCTCCCGGAGGACCTTTCCGAGGACGACCGGGTGGTCTTCTACCGCCGCACCCTCAGAGAGGCGCGCGCGCCGGCTCAGTTGCGCACGCACTCCATCGTCGAGGTGTACGACGTGGTCATCGAGCAGGGCCGGCCCTGGATCGTGATGGAGATGATCGAGGCGCCCAGCCTCGAACATCTCATCGAGCGCTCGGGGCCGCTGCCGCCCGAACGCGTCGCGCACATCGGCCGCGCCCTCCTGGACGCCCTCAACACCGCGCACAAGGCCGGCATAGTGCACCGCGACCTCAAGCCCAGCAACGTCCTGCTGGACGGCGACAGGGTCGTGCTCACCGACTTCGGCCTCGCGTTCTCCTCGGGGTCGGCCAGCCTGACCAAGACGGGCCACTTCATGGGCTCCCCCGCCTATGTCGCCCCGGAGGTCGCCGCCGGAGAGAAGGCCACCCCCCGGTCCGACCTGTGGTCGCTCGGCGCGACGCTGTACGCCGCTCTGGAGGGCCATCCTCCGTTCGAGCGCGACAACGTGATGGCGACGCTGAGCGCCCTGGCCAACGAGTCCACGCCCGCCCCGCAGAACGCCGGCGCCCTGGCGCCCGTCATCACCGGGCTGCTGGAGAAGAACCCGACGCGGCGGCTCAGCCACGCCCGCGCGGTCGACCGGCTGGAGCGGGCGATGGCCGGGCCGCGGTCGGGGCGCCGCCAGACGACGCCCCGCTACCGGCTGATGGCCGTGATCGCGCTCATCGGCGCGACCGTGGCGTCCTGCGGCATCGGCGCGACCGCGCTCATCGTCGGCATGATGCGGGAGGGCCCCGGCCCCTCCGCGACCGCGACGACGTCCAGTCCGGCGAGCAGCGACGCGCAGGCGCCGCCGGGCATCGACACGAGCACGCTCGTCGTCCGGGCCCGCAACGACTCCTGCAAGATCTTCGTGTCGGTGCCGGGCAACGTGATCACCGTGCTCAGCGACGAGACGCTGAAGCAGAACGAGGCGCGGCAGTACGACCAGCCGCGCATCAACGCGGTGATCTACGACGCCTCCGCCTGCGACGTCTGGGTGAACGGCGAGCAGAAGGCCGTCGGCGGCCAGGGCGAGCGCAAGAACTACACCATCAACAAGGAGTGACTTAGGTCCCGGAACGCTCCGCCTGGGAATGGGACGGGTTGCGGCGAGGCTGCCATTGAGGGCGGCTGCCATCGACCACGGCTGCCATCGACGAGGATGGTCTCAGGGTTCCAGGCGGAGGTGACGTGCCATGGGTGAGCGCGAGTTCCGGATCGAGCATGACTCCATGGGTGAGGTCCGGGTGCCGGAGGCGGCGAAGTGGCGTGCGCAGACGCAGCGCGCGGTGGAGAACTTCCCGATCTCGGGACGGACGCTGGAGGACGCGCACATCGCCGCGCTCGGCTACATCAAGGCCGCGGCGGCGACGGTGAACGCCGAGCTCGGCGTGCTCGACAAGGACCTCGCGGGCGCGATCACCGAGGCGGCCCGGGAGGTCGCGGACGGCAGGTGGAACGGCGAGTTCCCGATCGACGTGTTCCAGACGGGGTCCGGGACGTCGTCCAACATGAACACCAACGAGGTCGTGGCGACGCTGGCGGAGGAGCGGCTCGGCCGTCCCGTGCACCCCAACGACCACGTGAACGCCTCCCAGTCGTCCAACGACGTGTTCCCGTCGTCCATCCACATCGCGGCGACCGGGGCCGTCCTGCACGACCTCATCCCCGCGCTGCGGCACCTGGAGAACGCGCTGGCGCGCAAGGCGGACGAGTTCCGCACGGCCGTGAAGTCCGGCCGCACCCACCTGATGGACGCGACCCCGGTCACGCTGGGCCAGGAGTTCCGCGGCTACGCGGCGCAGATCGGGCACGGCGTGGAGCGGCTGGAGGCGGTCCTGCCCCGGCTGGCGGAGCTGCCGCTGGGCGGGACGGCGGTCGGCACCGGCATCAACACCCCCGACGGCTTCGCCGCCCGCGTCATCGAGGAGATCGCGCGCGCCACGGACCTGCCGCTGACCGAGGCCCGCGACCACTTCGAGGCGCAGGGCGCGCGGGACGGGCTGGTCGAGGCCAGCGGCGCGCTCCGCACGATCGCGGTGAGCCTCCACAAGATCGCCAACGATCTGCGCTGGATGGGCTCGGGGCCGCGCGCCGGGCTGGCGGAGATCCGGCTGCCCGACCTGCAGCCCGGCTCGTCGATCATGCCGGGGAAGGTGAACCCGGTCCTCCCCGAGGCGGTCATGCAGGTCACGGCCCAGGTCATCGGCAACGACGCGGCGGTCGCGTTCGGCGGCGCGTCGGGGAACTTCGAGCTGAACGTGATGCTGCCGATGCTGGCCCGCAACGTGCTGGAGTCGATCACCCTGCTGGCGAACGTGTCGCGGCTGTTCGCCGACCGCTGCGTGGACGGCATCGAGGCGGACGTGGCGCGGATGCGCGAGTACGCGGAGTCGTCACCGTCGATCGTGACGCCGCTGAACCGCTACATCGGCTACGAGGAGGCGGCGAAGGTCGCCAAGCAGGCGCTGAGCGAGCGCCGGACGATCCGCGAGGTCGTGCTCGAACGCGGCTACGTCGCGGACGGGAAGCTGACCGTCGAGCAGCTCGACGAGGCCCTGGACGTGCTGGGGATGACCGGCTCGCAGTGACGTTCCGCGCGTCCCAGCGGCCTTCCCGGCCCCTGGGACGCGCGCGGTCCTCGTCGGAGGCTCAGTACCAGCCGATGCGCTGCGAGTGCGACCACGCGCCGCACGGGGTCTTGTAGCGGTCCTTGATGTAGCCGAGGCCCCACTTGATCTGCGTGGAGGCGCTGGTGCGCCAGTCGGCGCCGGCACTGGCCATCTTGGAGCCGGGGTTGGCCTGCGGGATGCCGTACGCCTCGGACGTGGGGTTGTCCGCGTTGGTCCGCCAGCCGCTCTCCTTGTCCCACAGCTTCACCAGGCAGCCGAACTCGCCGTCGCCGGTGAACCCGAAGCTCGGCATCATCTTCTTGGCGATCTGCTGCGCCTCGCCCGCCGGGACCGGGTCGGCGACCGGGGCGGCGCCGCCGCCGCTGCCGCCGTCGTCCTTCTTCTTCTCCGGCGTCTTGGTGGGGAGCGGCTCGCCCTTGGGGCGGAGGTCGATCCCCTTGCCGCTGTACTGGCGCGTCTCGCGGGAGGCACGTTCCATCGCGAGCCGGCGCCGCTGCTCCTCCAGCACCCGGGGGTCGACCTTGGGGGCGGCGTCGGCGAGCTGCTGGGTCGGCTTGACGGTGGCGTTGTCGTCGTCCGAGCCGCCGGTCAGCGCGAACGCCGCGGCGGCGCCGCCGCCGATCACGACCGCCGCGCCGGCGGCGACCGCCACGACGCGCATGCCGGTGCGCTTGCCGGAGGCGGCCCGGCGGCCGGCGGGGCGGGCGGCGTGGCCTCCGCCGGACGCGATCTCGTCGCGGGGGTCCGCGGCGGCGCCGGCCGGCCCGGGCGGGAAGGCGTCGAAGCCGAGGGTGTCGCCGGCGGGGGCGGCGGCGCGGGTGCGGTCCGCACCGGCGACCTTCACGTCCTCCGCGTGCGCCGCGGCGGGCACCGCGGGCTGGGGGGCCGTCTCGGCGGCCGGAGGCTGCGCGGCCGGAGGC
>NZ_SMKB01000033.1:0-47827 GCF_004348575.1 Actinomadura sp. 7K534 | reverse complement strand
GCCGCGGGACACGCCGCGGCCGGCGCCCGGCACCGATGACTCAGGGCTTGGACGGCTCCTCACTCGACGGCTCTCCGCTGGACGGTTCCTCACCGGCGGGGGCCTCGGCGAGCGCGGTGCGCGGCTTGGCGGTCACGTTCTCCAGCAGCGCCAGTACGGCCACGGCGGCGACGGCGAGCATGGCGGCGCTGATGAGGAACGCCAGCGAGTACCCGTCCGTCTGCGCCACCGCCGGCGGCACCCCGGTGCCGATGCGGTCGCCGGCGTAGTTCAGCGCGCTGGTGAGCAGGATGGACAGGCCGAGCGCCGAGCCGATCTGCTGCATGCCGGTCTGCACGCCGGAGCCGAGGCCGGAGTCCTCGGCGGTGACCTGGTGCAGCGCGCCGTTGATCAGTCCGGGCAGGCAGACGCCGGTGAACAGCCCGACGATGATCAGCCCAGGCAGCAGGCCGCCGACGTAGGCGGAGTCGGAATCGATGAGGCTCGCCACGAACATCCCCGCGCCGGTGCCGAAGAAGCCGATGGTCAGCACCACCTTGACGCCCAGCCGCGGCATGAGGGCGCCGTTCAGCCCGACGCCCGCGCCGAACGCGATGCCGAGCGGCAGGTACGCCAGCCCCGTGCGCAGGGCGGAGTAGTCGAGGATCTGCTGCATGTACAGGGTCAGCATGAAGGCGTAGCTGACGAACACCGCGAACAGGGCCGCGGTCAGGACGTTGGACGTCACGCGCGTGCGGTTGGAGAAGAACCGCAGCGGGATCAGCGGATCGGGGGAGCGGGACTCGGCCGCGACCATGAGGCCCAGCAGCGCGAAGCCGCCGAGCAGCGGCAGGAGCACCTGCCACGAGCCCCACGAATGCGACGAGCCGTTCAGCACCCCGTACACGATGGCGAGTGAGCCGCCGGTCACGGTGACGGCCCCGGCCACGTCGATCCGGTGCTCCGCGCGGGCCATCCGGCTCTCCGGGAGGACGCGCGGCACGAGCAGCAGCGCGATGAGCACGACGGGGATGTTGATGTAGAAGATCCACCGCCAGTCCACGTCCGTGAGCAGTCCGGAGATCACCGGGCCGAGCGTTCCGCCGAGGCCGCCGAGGCCGCCCCAGATCCCGACCGCCTTCATCCGCTCCCGGGGGTCGGGGAACAGCAGCGGGATCATGGCGAGCGCGGCCGGGCCCGCCAGCGCCTCACCCATGCCCTGGGCGAAGCGGCCGGCGACCAGCATCGACGAGGAGACGGCGGCGCCGCACGCGGCCGACGTCACCCCGAAGACGACCAGGCCGACGATGAACATCCGGCGGCGTCCGAAGATGTCGGCCAGCCGGCCGCCCAGCAGCAGGAACCCGCCGGCCACCAGCACGTACCCGTTGGGGACCCACGACAGGCCCTGGTAGGAGAAGTGCAGCTCGCTCTGCATCTCGGGGAGGGCGACGTTCACCACGGTGGCGTCGAGGACGAGCATGAACTGCATCGCCGCGAGGACGGCTAAGGCCTTCCACCGCCGCGGGTCGGGTACGGCTGCGGCCGGAGCCGGATCACGTGAATCGGAACCTTTGCTGCCCACTGGCCTGGTTCCTCCCATCTCGGAGCGCGTGCACGGTGATCACGAGGGTTTACGTGGGGCACGGGGGCGTACGTGCCCGTCCGGCGGGCGGGGTGCCGCCTCGTCGCAGCCGCCACGGGGCGAAACCGTCCGTACACCTTTTTTGGGGATATGGCGGAGGGAGCTGGGGAGCGGTTCGCATTCGTCCTGCGCGATGCGTTCCGGATCCGCCTCCGGGACATTGCGCACTGATATCCAGATATTGCACAAATCGTGCGTTGTATCCTGGTCAGCGCGCTCGGCTCGCGCTTTCGCCGAGGTGGCGACCGCTGCGGACAATGAAGAAGCGCGCCGAATCCTATCACCGTTCGTAATGCGTGAAAAGCCCGCTGTACTGCGAATATGCGCGGTCGCCAGGTGCCCACTCCGCACCGGCGTCACCCGCGCCGTCCGGGCCGGGGTCGGGGGGCTGATACGGGCTCTCGTACCTGATCCGGTACGGCCCGATCGTGAACTCCGCACCCGGGACCAGCCAGGCGACCTCGCCCGGCGCGACGTCCGCGTGCCCGCCGCCGGGGAGCTCCAGGGCGATCCGGTGGACCTCGCTCGACACGCCGGTCCGCCATCCGGACGTCCGGACATCGGCGAGCGCGGACGCGGCGGGGATCTCCTCGCGGTGCCCCGCGGTGAGCGCCCCGGTCTCCTCCACCAGGCCCAGCCGGACCTCCCCGTCGAGGACGTGCATGGTGCCGTCATCGAAGATCAGGACTCCCAGCGGAGGCCGCCGACCGAGGATCCGCGTGCCGTTCGGCTGCTGCAACGGCCGCCCGCATGTCCCGCAGTACCGCGACCCCGGGCTCCCGAGGTGACCGTGGCCGCACATGCCCCCGTCGACCAGATCTCGGTCGACCAGGTTCCCGTCGAGCGGGTTTCCGTTCGGCGCGGGCGCGGGGCTCCCGTTGCCCCGGGCGGTTCGGGGAGAGCGCGCGAGCGCGGCGATCTCCGTGCTCGGTGACGTCTCCCGCACCGGGATCCCGGCGCCTTCCGCAGCGCGGAGTCCGGGCCGGGCGCCGGGTGCCGGGACGTCCGCGAGCCGGGACCGTACGACCCGCCCGCCCTCGAAACGCCACCGAATGAGGATCACGCGGAGCGGGCCCTGGCCGGCCAACCACATGATCAACCACGTGGTGGAGATATGGACGATGAAGGCGGGCAGGAATGGTGAATCCCAGAGCCCCCACCCCGAGGTGTCCAAGGGGCCCAGCATGTCGGGCGTCGGGTCGAACATGCCGGGCTTGGGACCCGCGATTCCGCCGTTGTGGAGATTGAGCATGTCCGGCGACGGGCCCGACATGACCGGGAAGAAGAGGTTCACCAGAAGCCATGCGAGGGGCGCCTCGTTGAGAATGGTCAGCAGGCCGAAGACCGAGGGCCAGTCCTTGTCCCAGCGCCGTTGCTGCAGGCGGTGGTAGAGGTGTTCCCACACCAGCCCGTAGACGGTCGTCAGCAGGAGACCGGTGAACGCGATCGCGTACCGCATGCCGACCGTCCACATGCTCGCCGTCACCCCGGTGGGATCGGGCAGGAACGGCGCGATCAGGGCCGTCCACAGCACCCCGACCGTGGCGGCCAGCAGGATCCGCGTCTGGATTCGGCCTATCAGTGTGGGAGTCATGGCGCCCGGTGGGCCAGCCACTTGACCCAGGCGGCGGCCGAGCACGCCGGGCCCAGCGGCGTGCACACCCCCCGCGCCGCCAGGTCGTCGCAGATGAGCTGCGCCGCGTCGACGAGCCCCGCGAACGAGTCGACGGTCGCGAGGTGGCCGCCGCGCGCGATCGCGCCCGAGGCGTAGAGGCGGCCCGGCCCGTCGGCGAGGCCGGGGCCGCGGACTTCGAAGTGCGGGCCGACGTCGAGGCCGCCCGCGGCGTTGACGCCGGCGCAGCCGCTGTCGACGAGGTCGGCCAGCAGCGGGTTGTCCCGCAGCCGCGGGCTCATCCCGGTGCAGTCGATCAGGAAGTCGACGTCCAGCCGCAGCGGGCCGTCCCCGCCGGGTTCGGCGACGAGCACCCGCACCCCTTGCCGGGGGGACGGCTCCAGCAGCGTGATCTCGCCGCCGAGCGCCCGGTAGCAGCCCGCCGACCGGGCCCTGTCGAGCTGGCGGCGCCAGAGCCGCCGCCTGGCCGTCGTCGCACCGCCCATCGTCGAGATCCATGCCGACCGCTCCGCCGCGCTCATGGCGGCCAGCTCTTCCCGCTGCTGTCCCGAGGCCGCCGACTTCGGGAAGCTGAACGCCTGGTAGCGCCAGCCGTGCTCGGTGGCGGGACCGGGGCCGTGCCGGCCCGGCGGCCGGGCGTCGAGATCGCGGAACAGGTGCAGGATCCGCACGTCCCGGCCGGAGCGGTCGCGGTCCTCGATCAGCCGCTGCAGGACCCGGGACGCGGTGATGCCGGCGCCGCGGAGCAGGACCGTCCCCGCCCGGCGCCGCAGCACCTGGTAGACGTGCTCGTGCGGCTCGTAGGCGTTGACGGCGCTGAAGTACTCCCCGTGCCGCAGCCGGTACCCGATCAGCTCGGGCGCGTAGCCGAGCGCCGGGTACCCGGTTCCGAGGTGCAGGTGGCGGGTGCGCAGCACGTACGGCGGCGAGTGATCGGCCGGGTGCACCAGGCAGAAGAACCCGCCCTCGGTGCGGCGCCTGATGAGCATCGCCTGCCCCGGCGCCAGCATGGAGTACCAGCCGATCCGGTCCGCCTCCCGGTCGAGACCGCGGGCCACCTGGCGGGGCGACGGGTTGTAGAACTCGGCGCCCACCGGCTCGGTGAGGACCTTCCACAGCGGCCGGAGGGTGCGGCGGCCGATCGCCTCGTGCAGCGCGTACCCCGGGAACCCCCAGACGTTGTCGGCCCGCGCCCCCGAGTCCGAGCGCAGCGGGTCGTCGTCGCGGATCTGGCTCGTCCTGATCAGGCGGCCCAGGTTCTCGAAGGGCCGGCGCTGGGGGCTGACGACCCGGATCCGCGCCGCCGCGACCCCGCGGATCCGCAGCGCGTCGACCACGGCGAAGCCGGCCAGGCCGCCGCCGACCGTCACGAAGTCCGCGTCCTCGGCGCGGAGCCCGGCCGCCGCGACCGACTCGTCCGACCAGGCGGACGCGGCGCGCGGCGGGCCGGGCGCGGACGCTCCGCCGCGCGCGGGCCCGGTCACCGGGCCGGCGGTGGGGCCGGGCATCAGATCCCGACCCCCCGCCGCGGACCGGGCCGCCGGTGCCCACGGGTGCCGATTCCGGAAGCCGCGAAGGCCCCTGCCCGCCACACGGCGCGGCGGCGGCCTCCGCCCTGCGGCGGAGAACTGGAAGAACTGGCTGTGGTCATCGGCGCACTCCTGGCTTCTCTGCATCCGGCGGCGGCCGGCGGACCGGCGGGCCGCGGGCATGCCGCGCTCCGGGACGAGGGCGTCCCGGCTAGTCGGTCAGCGACTCCATGAGCTTCGTCAGCCCGCTGACCATGTGGGCGTAGTCGACCAGGCGCTCGTGGATCTCGGTGTGCTCCGCGGTCCGGTCGCCGAGTTCCACGGCCAGGACCTCGATGAGCCGGTCGAGGTTGTTGTGGGCGATGCTCACGGGGAAGTGCGTGAGCGGCGTGGTCAGCCGCGGGTCGGCGGTCGGCGGACCGGAGTCGATCCGGCCGTCCGTGCCGGACGCCTCGCGCCACGACCGCTCGACCGTGAGGTCGTAGCGGCGGAAGGCGTCGAAGTAGTACGGGCGCCAGCGGTCGCGGAGCCGGGTCGCCGTGATGGCGTTGTCCAGGAATTCGGCGGTCGCCGGTATGACGGTGGCGCGGTACTCGGCCAGCAGCGGGCCGATATCCGGGGGGCCGGCCTGAACCTGGGGGGCCGTCATCGTCATGGTGTTCTCCTATCGTGGGCTGGCGGCGGGCTCGCCTGGCTTTCAGGCAAACACTTTAAGAAGGGATAATCAATGGGCCTTACGCGCGCCGCTCCGTGAGCGGAGATAGGCTCGGACTGGCAGGAAGATGGGCCGCCGGCACTGATTGCCGATCGGCATGTCCGCGCGGTGGCTATCCGTTTCAGGAGCGTCCGGCGGCGGCCGGGCCCGGGGTGCTCAACCGCGTTCTTTTCGAGGTTGAACGGCCGGTCGGCCCGCGGCGGCGACTTGTGCGGTCCGGACGCCTGTGCACAACTGGACGCGCAATGAAGCGACCGCTAATTTGGTAGCCGGCCAGAAGGGCTGGGAGATGCGAGAACCTGCTGCCGTTGCGGCTGACCACGATTTCGAGGACCTGGACATCTCCTGGCTCCGGCGCAAGGAGGGTGTCAAATGGCGCCGGGTCGGGCGCGATGTGCTCCCCGCCTGGATAGCCGACATGGATTTCCCCGTCGCGGAGCCGATCAGAGCGGCCATATCCGAAACGGTCCTGCGCGGCGATCTCGGATATCCGACCTGGTCGAACTGGATGGGCGCCAGCCCGCTGGCGGAGCCCTTCACGCGGCGGATGATCGAACTTCACCACTGGCGGCCGCGACCCGAATGGGTGCGCAACTTCGGTGATGTGGTCCAGGCGATACAGGTCGTCCTCCGGCTGACCACCCGGCCCGGAGACGCGATCGCGCTGCACACGCCGAACTATCCGCCGATCCTCAAGTCGATCACGATGATGGGGCGGCGAGTGCTCCCGAGCCCGCTGGAGCGGAGCGGCGACGGCTGGGCCTTCGATCCGGAGCGGCTGGAGCGGGAGGTGGCCGCGGCCGGCTGCCGCACGCTGATCGTCGTGAACCCGCACAACCCGACCGGACGCGTCTACACGACGGCGGAACTGGAGGCCCTAGCCGGGATCGCCTTGCGCAACGACATGCTGGTCATAGCGGACGAGATCTTCGCCGACCTGGCCTACCCGCCGCACCGGCACGTCCCGCTGGCGTCCCTGAGTCCGGACATCGCCGCCCGGACGGTCACCCTGACCTCGGCGACGAAGGCGTTCAACATCGCCGGCCTGCGCTGCGCGGTCGCGCACGTCGGCCCGGCCGGGCTGCGGGAGACCCTCGACGGCCTCCCGCCCGACTACTTCGGCATCGTCGACGTGCTCGGCGTTGAGGCGACCAGGGCCGCGTGGGACGCGGGCGGCCCCTGGCTGGCCGCGCTGATGGACCACCTCGCGGCGAACCGGGATCTGATCGCCGACGCCCTGGCGGCCCGGGCCCCGGGCATCGGCTACCGCCCGCCGCAGGCGACGCACCTGGCCTGGCTGGACTGCCGGAGTCTCGGGACCGCGACCGACCCGGGCGTCTTCTTCCGGGAAAAGGCGAAGGTCGAGCTCAGCTCGGGCGAAAGCTACGGGCCGGGCGGGACGGGATTCGCCAGGCTGAACTTCGCCACCTCCGCCTCGATTCTGTCCGAGATCCTGAACAGGATGGCGGAAGCCGTCGCCGACGAGCGGTAGGCGCCGCTCTCCCGGTGGACTACTGCTCGGGCCACATGGTCACCCCGAATCGGCGACCAATTTCACAGCGGTCACCGAGGTGAACCGATCCGGCATTCCCCCGGGGTCGGCGGTGTGCCCCCCGCCTGAATGATCTTCATTTTCGTCTGGTCGAACGCCCGAAGTTTCCCCGGGGCTCACTCGCGTCCCGATTTCGTGTCGCGCGAACGTCCACGTAGCTCACCGCACATCTGGCCACAACTTGCCCTTGACTGCCCAAAAGAAATCTTCACTTGGGCGGTGACGTGCACGAATGGCTCACGCGCCGGGACCGGGCCGAGCGAATCGCCCGCGGAAGATCGCGGTTCGCGAGTGGCGCCGCCGAGCAATATCGTTTACATGGCGAGGCCCCCACAGGTCGGCGACCTGCTCGCGGACCGGATTGCCGTCGGTGTACTGACCAGCGGCTTTCCGCCGGAGCTCGTCGATCGCGTGGTGGACAGGTTCGGCGTGCGGGAGCGGCGCACCCGCGCGCTCCCGGCCAGGCTCATGGTCTATTACGTGCTGAGCATGGTCGTGTTCTTCCACCTCGGCTACAGCGAGGTCTGGGACAGGCTGGTCGCCGGGCTCAGCTGGGCGCACCCGTTCGCCGCCGTGCCGCCGCGCGGGACGCAGCCCACCCCGGCCGCGATCACCTACGCCCGCAAGAGGCTCGGCTGGCGGGTGATGGCCGTGCTGCTGGAGGAGGTGAGCGGGCGGGACGTCCAGGGGGAGCCGGGACGCCCGCGCGTCGGCGGGATGCGGCCGGTGGCCCTGGACCAGGTACCGCTGAACGTGCCGAACACGCCCGGGAACGTCAGCGTGTTCGGTCCCCCGCTCGGCGGCCGGGGGGCCGGTCCGCTCCCGCAGGTCCGCGTGGTGGCGCTCGCCGAGTGCGGGACGTCCGCGATCCTCGGCGCGGGCGTCTCCGGCACGGCCTCCGACGGAGCACCGCTGGTCCGCCGACTCCTGCGGAAGCTTGCCCCCGGTGACCTGCTGCTGCCGGGCGGCGCGGGCTTCCCCTACGACCTGCTGGAGGAGGTCATCGCGGCCGGCGCGCACGTGCTGTGCCGGGCGGGGCCCGAGGAGGAGCTGCCGCGGCTGGGAACGCTCCCGGACGGGACCTACCTCTCCCGCATCGCCGTCCCGGACGGCGGCGGCGGCTCCGTCGCCGGCCTCGTGGTCCGCGTCATCCCCGGCACCGCCGAAGGCGGGCCGGGGGCGCAGGACGCGGGGCGCCCCCTGGTGACCGACGTCCTCGATCCCGGAACGCTGCCAGCGGGGGAGGGCGCCGCGGCGTACCGCTCCCGCTGGCGCCTGGAGGACTGCTTCAGCACGCTCGACCTGCTGCCACCCGAGGGAGCCGCGGTGACGCTGCGGTCCCGGGACCCGGACCTCATCCACCAGGAGGCGCTCGCCATCCTGTGCTGCTACCAGGCGGTACGGCTCCTGGTCGACGACCGGTCGGCCGGCCGGAGCCGTTCCCCGCTGATCCCGTTAATTTAACGCCATTGCGGTCTCTACAGGTCGATACAGGTTGATACCAGTTCAGACCGGTAGATGCCGGACGGTGTCCGGCCGCTCGGCGGTGCCCCGGCCCTCCGGCCCCCATCCTCGCCGCCGCCACGCCGAAGCCCGGCCGAGCTACCTCTGAAGATACGGCCGGCATGCCTTGCCCCCGGTCTGCCATGGGGATCAGGCGGGGCTCGCCAAGGTGATCTACCTGCGCCTGAACGGCCCGGCGCCTGCCGTCGCCGGGGTGGTACCTGAGGTGCAGCCGTGACATGCAGAAACCCGTGGGCCGCTCCCCATGTCCCTGATCACATGAGTCACATCCGGCGCCGTAGGCCATTGCGGCTCAGCGGGATCAGGAAGCGGCGGATCATGCCTGCCAGTGGCCCCGGTGGCTAACTTAAGACCCTTTGACCAGGGGGACGCGGCAGGTCCGAAAAAGGCGCTGGGCACGGGTTCCACCCGGCAACGGCCCTGCGCATAATCGCTGTGGGCTCGCGAGCAAGGCGTCAAGGTCTTGGAGGGACGATGACATTGTCCAGTACCGAAGCCGGCCGCCCGATTACCCGACCGCCCGCCGGGAGAAGGAGGGACTCCCCGGCGAACCGCGAAATACGCCTCCAGGTGGAAGGTCCGGCCGTGGAGCCCGCCGGAGCCGAAGCGCCGGCCCGGTTTTCCGCCTCCGACCCGGACTTGCAGACCGTTCCGCTGAGTGCGCTTTTACCAGCCGACTCGCCCCGGCTCGCGGGGGAGGACGAGAAGCACACGCGCCGGCTCATCGAGATCGAGGCCGAACTGCCGCCCATCCTCGTCCACCGCGGCACCATGCGGGTAATCGACGGCATGCACCGCCTTCGCGCCGCGCACGCGAGCGGCAGGAAAGAAATCCGGGTCCGCTTCTTCGACGGCGATGAAAATGAGGCATTTCTGCACGCCGTCAGGGAGAACGTCACGCACGGCCTCCCGCTCAGCCTGGACGACCGGAGGGGCGCCGCCCGGCGGATCATCGCCGCCAACCCGAACCTCTCCGACCGCGCCATCGCCGGGTGGACCGGGCTGTCGGACAAGACGATCAGCGCCCTGCGGAAACGCTCAAGCGCGGAAACCCCGCAGTCGAGCAAGCGCATCGGCGTGGACGGCCGGGCCCGCCCGCTGAACAGCACCGAGGGCAGGCGGCGCGCGATGGAGTTCCTCACCGCCCATCCGGACGCCTCGCTGCGGGAGATCGCCGCCGGCGCGGGCATCTCGGTCGGCACCGCCCATGACGTCCGCAAACAGCTGCGGCGCGGCGAAGACCCTATCCGCTCCCACCCGGCCGGTGCCAGGCCGTCCGGGACCGCTCCACCCGGTCCTTCCCCGGCGTCCCGCCAGGTCATCGCCGTGCGGCGGCCCGCCCGCGACATCGCCGGCTTCGATCCCGGACCGCTGCTGGAGAGCTTCCTCCAGGACCCGGCGATCCGGCAGTCGGAGTCCGGCCGCGGCATGCTCCGGTGGCTGCACAAGCACGTGGTCCGCGAGACGGACGTCGAGCAGCTCGTCGACGCGGTCCCGCCCCACCGCGCCGACTGCCTCATCACCTTCGCCGAGCACTGCGCGGGGGTGTGGCACTCCATGGCCGACCGCCTGGCGGCCAAGCAGCACCCGCACGACAACCCCGGCGCCTGACAAGGCCGCCCCGATGGGCCGCCCGACCGGGCCGCCCCGCCCCCTCCCGCCATCATCGGACCGGCACCGGAACGCCGGACCGGAACCCTGCTGACCGGTGCCCGGGAGCCGGTGCATCCAACCCATGACCGGCGGGGGGATAAGTGCCGGATTCGGCCGCGCCCGCGTCTCAGGACCGCGGCGCGGCCGAAGCCGCCGGCCCGCTCGGATCGTCCCTTAATGCGCTGAATGGACGACCGGCAATTGCGTTGGGAACCCGCCTCCTGTTCGCCCGCCGTGATCGAGATCGAAGGCTCGAAAGGGTGCAGATAATCTGCCGGGGGCAACGTAAAATCGCCCGGTAAGTTGGTCTCCACGTCTGAGAGAAATCGATGACTTTCGCCACGGGACGTGCCCTCCATAAAATGCTGGCGCCGCCGCCGACCGAGGTCACCTTTGCGGTGCGCGGCTTCCATACCGGGCAACCGCAGGCCCGCGACTATCTGGAGCAGATCGGCCGCTGGTTCCTCACCGGCCTGGAATACGGCATGACGGTGCCGGGAGAGCACGAGATCGCGGCCCGCCTGGAAACGGTCGCCCGGGAGGGGCGCGGTTTCGCCTATGAAGGCGCCGCAATGGCGCTGGCGATTCTCGACGGCCTTCTTCCGGGCCGCGGCGGACGTCTGCACAGGTTCATCGCCGGCCCGGCGGCGCACCATGTCTATACGGCGCATATCGGGGCCGGCTGGGCGCTGGCCCGGCTGCCGGCCCCGCTGCGGCCGCGGGTCCGGCTCGGCGATCCGCTGCTGCGCCGGCTCGCCCTGGACGGTTACGGCTTCCACGAAGCCTATTTCCGGACTCCGGTCGTCGTGGGGGAGCAGCGCCCGCCCCGGATCCTGCGGCGCGGTCCGGGAGCCGCCCGCGATGCCGCGCACGTGGTCGACCAGGGGATAGGCCGGGCCCTCTGGTTCGTCAGCGGCGCCGACGCCGACCGGCTGGCCGGGACCATCGACGGCTTCGCCCCCGCCCGTCAGCCCGATCTGTGGGCGGGCGCGGGACTGGCCGCGACGTACGCCGGCTTCCGCGGCGCGGCCGGCCCCGCCGGCGGGGAGGAGGACCCGGCCGCGATCCGGGCGGCCGAGGCGTCGCTGCGCGAACTGGCCGCCCGCGCCGGCCGCCACCTGCCGGACGCGGCCCAGGGCGCGGCGTTCGCGGCCAAGGCCCGGGAGCGGGCGGGCGCGGTCACTCCGCACACCGTCGCGGCGGTGCGGGCGCTGTGCGGGATGGAGGTCGCGGAGGCGGCGCGGTGCACCGACGAGGCCCTGCCCGCCGACCCGGCGGCGGCGGACGCCTACCAGACCTGGCGCCGCCGGATCCGCCGCCGCTTCGCGGAGTTGCCCGCCCCGGCCCGACCCGAATCGTGAAGGCGCCCGGAGCTGCCGATGGGGCGCGTCCGGAAACGCCACGGCCCCGCCGCCGGCAAGGAACGACGACTGACACCCGCGGATTCGCGCATGTGGAGAGGTAGTACGTGATGTCCCTGCTCAACGGGTGGGCTCGTCGGAACCGCGCCGGCCTGGTCGCCATCGTCTTCGTCCTCGTCATGTTCCACCTCTCCCGGCTGCCGCCGGAGTCCGCCGCGCGGACCAGGAGCATCGCCGACTCGTTCCGCTTCGCGGCGCTCTCGGTGGCGATGCCCGCCGGGTATCCGCAGCAGACCGTCCGGCGGGTCAACAAGGACTACAAGAACATCGAGGCGTGGATCTCCTCCGTCGGCGCGGGGGTCGCGATGAACGACCTCGACGGCGACGGCCTGGCCAACGACCTCTGCGTCTCCGACCCGCGCACGGACCGTGTCGCGGTCACCCCGGCGCCGAGCGCCGCGTCGGCGGGCCGCTACCAGCCGTTCATGCTCGACACGGCCGGCCTGCCGATGGACCGGATCATGGCGCCGATGGGCTGCGTCCCCGGGGACTTCAACGAGGACGGGCGCATCGATCTCGCGGTCTACTACTGGGGCCGCACCCCGATCCTGTTCCTGGCCCGCGAGGACGCTGCCGAGCTGTCCGCCGGCGCCTACCGCCCGGTCGAGCTCGTACCGCCGAGGGCCGGCGGCGGCTACCGGGGGCCGCGCTGGAACAGCAACGCCTTCGTGGTCGCCGACTTCGACGGAGACGGGCACGACGACATCTTCGTCGGCAACTACTTCCCGGACGGCCCGGTCCTGGACGACCGGGTCAGCGGCGGCGTGACCATGCAGGACTCCATGTCCCGCGCCTACAACGGAGGCGGCGACCACGTCCTGCGGTGGACGGGCGCCACGTCGGGCGCGGCCCCGGGCGTGCGCTACGCGGAGGCCGCCGACGCCTTCGGCGACGTCCCGTCCCGCGGCTGGCCGCTCGCGGCGGGAGCCACCGACCTGGACGGCGACCTCCGCCCGGAGCTCTACGTCGCCAACGACTTCGGCCCCGACCGGCTGCGCCACAACCGCTCGACCCCGGGGAAGATCCGGCTCATCGCGGTCAACGGGAAGCGCACCGCCATGACGCCGAAGTCCAAGGTGCTCGGCAGGGACTCCTTCAAGGGCATGGGCGTCGATTTCGGCGACCTGGACGGTGACGGCCGCTACGACATCTTCGTCAGCAACATCACCACCTCGTACGCCCTCCAGGAAAGCCAGTTCGCCTTCGTCGACACCACCCGGAACCAGGCCGACCTGCGCAGGCGGCTGCGGGCCGGTACGGCGCCGTTCGCCGACCGGAGCGTTCCGCTCGGGCTCGCCTGGAGCGGCTGGGGGTGGGACGCGAAGACGGCCGACTTCGACAACGACGGCGTCCTGGAGGTCGTCCAGACGACCGGCTTCGTCAAGGGCAAGGTCAACCGGTGGGCGCAGCTGCAGGAACTCGCGACCGCCAATGACGCGCTCGTCGCGTCGCCGTACTGGTGGCCCCACGTGCGGGAGGGCGACGACATCGCGGGCGACCAGGCGCCCGCGTTCTTCGCCCAGGGCGACGACGGCCGCTATTCCAACATCAGCGACGAGCTCGGCATGGCGATTCCCATTCCCACGCGCGGTGTCGCGACCGGGGACGCGGACGGCGACGGCAGGCTCGACCTCGCCATCGCCCGCCAGTGGGACGAACCGCTCTTCTACCGCAACGACGGCCCCGCGTCCGGCGCCTCCCTCGCCCTGAAGTTGATCCACCCGCCCGGCCCGGCGAAGAAGGCGGCGTCGGGGGCGGCGTCCGGGGCGGAGGGCGACGCGCTGCCGGCTCCCGGCTCGCCCGTCGTCGGTGCCCAGGTCACCGTGAAGGCCGGCGGGCGCACGCTGCGGGGCAGGGTCGACGGCGCCAGCGGGCACGGCGGGAAACGCAGCCACGAGGTCTTCATCGGCCTCGGCGACGAGCACGGCCCGGTCACGGCGCACCTGGCGTGGCGCGATCGCACAGGCCGGGTCCGCGAACAGGATCTCACGCTCGCCCCGGGGCAGCACGTGCTCCAGCTGGGCGCGCACGCCCAGGAGGTGACGTCATGACCAAGCCGGCTCGTGACCCCAGGATCATCGCTCTCCGGAACTTCGCCGCCTCGATCTCGGTCTTCAACGTCTTCGGATACCTCCTCCTCGGCTTCGAGCAGCCCCCGGCATGGCCGTTCATCGCGATGGCCACGGCCTACGCGCTCGAACTCCTGCTGGAGACGATCGGGGCGCGCGGCGAGCAGCGGGCTCCGCGGTTCCTGGGGAACGGTCTCCGCGGGCTCGTGGAGTTCCTCTACCCCGCGCACATCACGGCGCTCGCCGTGAACATGCTCGTCTACGTCAACGACCGCGTGTCCCTCATGATCTTCGGCGTCGTGGTGGCGATCTCCGGGAAGTGGCTGCTGCGCGCGCCCGTCCGGGGGCGCATGCGGCACTTCATGAACCCGTCCAACTTCGGGATCGTCGCCATCCTGCTGGTCGCCCCGTGGGCGAGCGTCGCGCCGCCCTACCAGTTCACCGAGCACGTCGCGAACCCGGTCGACTGGATCATCCCGATCGGCATCATCGTGCTCGGCACGATGCTGAACGGCATGCTCACCAAGCGGATGTGGCTGATCGGCGCATGGGTGGCCGTCTTCGCCCTCCAGGCGGTCGTGCGCGGCGTGCTCTTCGACACCTCGATACCGGCGGCGCTGGGCACGATGACCGGGGTGGCGTTCGTGCTCTTCACGAACTACATGCTCCCCGATCCGGGCACGACCCCGCTCCGCCCGCTCTCGCAGGTCGCCTTCGGCGGCGGGGCGGCCGCCTTCTACGGGCTCGTCACCGGATTCCACATGGTGTACGGCCTCTTCTTCGCCACGGTCCTGGTGTGCCTGACCCGCGGCGCCTTCCTGTGGGCCCTCCACATCGCAGCCCGCGCGAGGGACGAGCGCGCGGCGGAGGAGGAGCGGCGGGCGGCGGCCGTGCTGTCCGGCGCCGCCGAGCCCGCGGTCCCCGTTCCCTCGCCGAACGAACGGGAAGCCGAGGTCCGGGCATGACCAGGCTGGCGATCGTGGGGATGGGGTGCCGGTACCCGGACGCCGCATCGCCGCGGGAACTCTGGGAGAACGTCCTCGCCGGGCGGCGCGCCTTCCGCGGGCTGCCCGGGGAGCGGATGCGCCTCGACGACTACTGGTCGGACGACCCCGCGGCCCCGGACCGGTTCTACGCCCGGACGGCCGCGGTCATCGAGGGGTACGAGTTCGACCGGATCGGGTTCCAGATCGCCGGCAGCACGTACCGGTCGACGGACCTCACCCACTGGCTGGCGCTGGACGTCGCCGCCCAGGCGCTCGCCGACGCGGGGTTCCCGCGCGCGGAGGGCGTGCCGCGGGAACGTACGGCGGTCGTCGTGGGGAACACGCTCACGGGCGAGTTCAGCCGGGCCGGGATGATGCGGCTCCGCTGGCCGTACGTCCGCCGCACCCTGGCCGCCGCGCTCAAGGGGGAGGGCTGGGACGACGCGCGGCTGGTCCCGTTCCTCGACTCCTACGAACGGGCGTACAAGAGCCCCTTCGCGCCGGTGGACGAGGACACTCTCGCAGGCGGGCTGTCGAACACCATCGCCGGCCGCATCTGCAACTACTTCGACCTCAAGGGCGGCGGCTACACCGTCGACGGCGCGTGCTCCTCGTCGCTGCTGTCCGTCGCCACGGCGGCCCGGAGCCTCGTGGACGGGGAGGTGGACGTCGCCATCGCGGGGGGAGTCGACCTGTCCATCGACCCCTTCGAGATGATCGGCTTCGCCAAGACGGGGGCGCTCGCGAGGAACGAGATGCGGGTGTACGACCGCGGCTCGAACGGCTTCTGGCCGGGTGAGGGCTGCGGCATGGTCGTCCTGATGCGCGAGGCCGACGCCCGCGCGGCGGGACGGCGGATCTACGCCGCGATCGCCGGGTGGGGGATCTCCTCGGACGGGAAGGGCGGCATCACCCGGCCGGAGATCGGCGGCTACCGGCTGGCGATCCGGCGGGCCTACGAGCGGGCGGGATTCGGCGTCGACACGGTCGCGATGTTCGAAGGGCACGGCACCGGCACGCCGGTCGGGGACGCGATCGAGCTCCGGGCGCTGTCCATGGCCCGCCGCGCCGCCGATCCGGCGGCGCGGCCCGCGGCGATCGGCTCGATCAAGGGCATGATCGGCCATACCAAGGCGGCGGCGGGCGTGGCGGGCCTGATCAAGGCGGCGCTGTCCGTCCACCACCGGGTCGTGCCGCCCTCGACGGGATGCGTCGACCCGCACGAGGAGCTGACCGGCGAGCGGCCCGCGCTGCGCGTGCTCCGCAAGGCCGAGCCGTGGCCGTCCGGACTGCCGGTCAGGGCCGGCGTGACCGCGATGGGCTTCGGCGGCATCAACACCCACCTGGTGCTGGACGGCGGAGCCCCGGCGCGGTCCGCCGCCCTCGATCCGCCGACCCGGGCCGCGGCGTCGTCCGTCCAGGACGCCGAGCTCCTGCTGCTGGACGCGGACGGCCCGGCGGAACTGCGGGACCGGCTCGGCCGGCTGCTTCGACGCGTCCCCCGCCTGGCGTACGCCGAGCTCGCCGACCTGGCCGCGGTGCTCCAGCGCGAGCTGCGGGAGCGTCCGTACCGGGCGGCGCTCGTGGTCTCCTCGCCGGCGGACGCCGAGCGGAAGCTCGCCCGCGCCGTCGGCGCGCTCGACGAGGGCCGCCTCGACCTGGTCGACCCCGCTTCCCCGGTCTTCCTCGGCCACGTCACCCGGCCGGCGCGGATCGGCTTCCTCTTCCCCGGGCAGGGGTCGGGTAAGGGCACGACCGGCGGCGCGCTCGGACGGCGGTTCGCCGAGGCCGCGGAGGTGTACGCGCGCGCGGCGCTGCCGTCCGGCGGGGATCTCGTCGCCACCTCGGTGGCCCAGCCGCGCATCGTGACCGGGTCCGCCGCGGCCCTCCGGGTGCTGGCGCGGCTCGGGGTGCGCGCGAGCGTCGCCGTCGGGCACAGCCTCGGCGAGATCTCCGCCCTGCACTGGGCGGGCGTCATGGACGAGGACACCCTGCTGCGCGTGGCGGTCCGCCGCGGCGCCGCGATGGAGCGGCACGGCCGGACGGGCGCCATGGCGGGCATCGCGGCGGGGGCGGCGGCGGTCGAGCGGCTGATCGGCGCGGAACCGGTCGTGATCGCCGGCTACAACGGCTCCCGGCAGACAGTGATCGCCGGTCCGGCCGAGGCGGTGGAGCGCGCCGGCCGGGCCGCGGCCGCGGAGGGCCTGGTCTGGGCCAGGCTGAAGGTGTCGCACGCCTTCCATTCGCCGCTGGTGGCCCCGGCCGCCGACGCCTTCGGGGAGTTCCTCTCCGGTGAGCGGTTCGGCCCGCTGACCGGGCGGGTCGTCTCCACGGTTACCGGCGCGGAGCTTTCGGCGGACGCCGACGTGCCCGAGCTCCTTCGCAGGCAGATCACCCACCCGGTGCAGTACGGGCCCGCGATCCTTGCGGCGGCCGACCACGCCGACCTCTTCGTGGAGGTCGGGCCCGGCCGGGTGCTCACCGCGATGACGAGCGACATCACGGATGTACCGGCCATCGCCGCCGACACCGACGACGAGTCGCTGGCCGGTTTCCTGGGCGCGCTGGGGGCCGCTTACGCCATGGGCGCGGAGATGGACCATGGCGCCCTCTTCGCGGGCCGCTTCGTACGTCCGCTGGACCTGGACGCCGAGCACGCGTTCTTCGCCAGCCCATGTGAGGCCGTGCCCGGGGAAGCGGTGCCCTCCTTCCGAGAGGAGCCCGCCGAAGAAGCACGGGAACCGGTGGAAGCCGAGGCCGGTTCCGAAGCGGACGACAGCGTGGATGTTCTGCGGCGCCTCCTCGCCGAGCGGGCCGAGCTGCCGGTGGGGACCGTGGACGAGGACAGCCGTCCCCTCGACGACCTGCACATGAGCTCCATAACGGTCAGCCAGGTGATGAACGACGCCGCACGCAGACTGGGCCTGCCCACCGCCCAGGCGGCGGTCAATTTCGCCACGGCGTCGGTGCGGGAACTGGCCGACACCCTCGACACTCTCGCCGGTACAGCGCACGCGTCGGACGGACGGCACGACCCCATCCATGGGGTGGCGCCGTGGGTGCGGCCGTTCACCGTCGGGCTGGTGGAGGAGAACGTCCCCGCACCCGAGGGCGGCGAGGGCAACGGGCGGTGGGACCTTTACGCACCCGACGACCATCCGATCGCCGAGCCGCTGCGGTACGCCCTGCAGAACGGCGGCGTAGGCTCCGGGGTGCTCATCTGCCTGCCGTCCGGCTGCGCGGTGCCGGACCTGGAGGCGGCGCTCGTCGCCGCCCAGGACGCCGTGGTCGGATCTCCGGGAGACCGCCTGGTCCTCGTCCAGCAGGGGCCCGGCGCGGCTGGGCTGGTGAAGACCGCCCACCTGGAGGCGCGGCGGATCCGGACCACGATCGTCGACACCGCGCCGACGCCGGCGGCGGTCGAGCGCGTCCTGGCCGAGGTCGCCGGGACTACCGGGTTCACCGAGGCCCACTACTCCGAGGACGGGACGCGGCGGGTTCCGGTCCTCCGCCCGCTGGCCGTCCGCGCCGAGGCCGGCGCGCCGCCGCTCGGCCCCGGCGACGTCCTGCTGGTGACCGGCGGCGGCAAGGGCATCACCGCCGAGTGCGCGCTCGCCCTCGCCGCCGGCACGGGCGCGCGGATCGCCGTCCTCGGCCGGTCCGACCCGGAGCGCGACGCCGAACTCGGCGGGAACCTGGCGCGGATGCGCGCGACCGGAGCCTCGGTCCGGTACGTGCGGGCGGACGTCGCCGACCCGCGCGCGGTGCGTGCGGCGGTGAGCGAGATACGCGGGTCGCTGGGGCCGGTCACCGCGGTGCTGCACGGCGCGGGCCGCAACGAGCCCGCCGCGCTGCGCAACCTGGAGATGCCCGACCTGCTCGCGACCTTCGCGCCCAAGGTGGGCGGCCTCCGGGCGGTGCTGGACGCGGTCGAGCCCGCGGAGCTCCGGCTGCTGGTCACCTTCGGGAGCATCATCGGCCGGGCCGGACTGCCCGGCCAGGCGGACTACGCCGCCGCCAACGACTGGCTCGCCGCCCTCACCCGGGACGTGCCGCGCACGCACCCCGGCTGCCGCGCGCTGTGCCTTGAGTGGTCGGTGTGGAGCGGGGTCGGCATGGGCGAGCGGCTCGCCGTGGTGGAGTCGCTGGCGCGCGACGGCGTCAGCCCGATCACGACGGGCCAGGGAATCGACGTGCTGCGGCGGCTGCTGGCCGACCCGGACGTCCCGCCCGTCGTCGCGGTGACCGGCCGCACCGGGCGCCTGGACACCCTGCGCCACGAGTCCGCCGACCTGCCGCTGCTCCGCTTCGTCGACCGGGCCCTGGTGCACTACCCGGGGGTGGAGCTGGTCGCGGAGGCCGACCTCACGCCCGGCAACGATCCCTACCTGGAAGACCACAGCCTCGACGGCAACCTCCTCTTCCCGGCCGTGCTCGGCCTGGAGGCGATGGTCCAGGCCGCGGCCGCCTGCGGAGGGGACGAGGGTGCGCCCGTCATCGAGCGGGCCGAGTTCGCCCGTCCGATCGTGGTGCCCCCGGACGGCGCGACGACGATCAGAGTCGCGGCTTTGGCGACCGGCGGGGAGACGGTGGACGTCGTCATCCGCAGCAGCGAGACCGACTACGGGGCCGACCACTTCCGGGCCACGGTGCGCTTCGCCGCACCACCGGCCGCGGTCGGCGCGGAAGAGCCCGTCTCACTCGACGGGGAACTGCCGCCGGTACCGCTCGACCCAGGACGCGACCTCTACGGCGACGTCCTGTTCCAGGGCAAGCGGTTCCAGCGCCTCCGGCGCTACCGGCGGGTCGAGGCGCACCGCGCCGAGGCCGGCGTGGCCACCAGCGACGCCTCCGGCTGGTTCGGCATGTTCCTCCCCGGCGACCTGCGGCTCGGCGACCCCGGTATGCGCGATGCCGTCATGCACGGGATCCAGGTCTGCGTGCCCGACGCGACCCTGCTGCCCGTCGGGATCGAGCGGCTCCGGCCGTACGTGACCGCCGGGGAACCGGCTGACGGGGAGCTGGCGTTCACCGCCACCGAGCGGAGCCGCGCGGACGACACCTACGTCTACGACGTCACCGTCCGCGCCCCGGACGGAACCGTCGTGGAGCAGTGGGAGGCGTTGCGGCTGCGCGCCGTGCGGCGCGGGGACGGCCGCGGGCCGTGGCCCCCGGCGCTGCTGGGCCCGCTGCTGCAACGAGGTCTCGCCGATGCGCTCGGGACGGGGCTCGCCGTCGCGGTCGAACCGGACGCGGGGGAGACCCGCCGGCGGAGCACGGCCGTCGCGGTGGGCCGGGTCCTCGGCCGCCGCGCCGACGTGCTCTACCGGCCGGACGGGCGGCCGGAGGTGCCCGGCGCCCCGGCGGTGTCCGCGGCGCACGGAGCCGGGCTGACGCTGGCGGTCGCCGGCGAGGAGCCCCTGGGCTGCGACCTGGAGCCCGTGGTCTCCCGGAGCGGCCGCGAATGGCAGGACCTGCTCGGCTGGCACTACGGGGTCGCCGGTCTGCTCGCCGGCGAGGACGCCGGCAGGCGCGGTGGCGGGCACGGCGGCGACGCGGACCTCGCCGCGACCCGGGTCTGGTGCGCGATCGAATGCCTGCAGAAGGCCGGCGTCGCGCTGCCCGACGCGCCGCTGACGCTGCTGCCGCCGCGCGCGGACGGGTGGAGCGTGCTGGCGGCGGGCGACATCCGGGTCGCCACGTTCGCGACCACAGTGCGCGATGTGGCCGAACCGCTCGTCTTCGCCGTTTCGACGAAAAGGAAGTGCTGACAACCGTGGAGCACTACTACGAACACCGGCACGTGGTCGGATTCGAAGAGACGAACCTCGTTGGAAACGTCTATTACGTCAATTACCTGCGCTGGCAGGGGCGGTGCAGAGAGATGTTCCTCAAGGAGCGCGCACCGGCGGTGCTCGATGAACTGCGGGCGGATTTGAAGCTGTTCACGGTGAGCGTCGACTGCGAGTTCTTCGCCGAACTGACCGCCTTCGACGAACTCGCCATCAGGATGAGCCTCGCCGAGCTCACCCAGACGCAGATCGAGTTCGTCTTCGACTATGTGCGGATCGAGCGGAACGGGGAGGTGCCCGTCGCCAGGGGCCGGCAGCGCGTGGCCTGCATGCGCGGCGAGAACGGCCGGACCCGCCCCGCCCGCATCCCGCGGCCGCTCGCACTGGCCCTGGCGCCGTACACCGCGGCCGCGCGCGCGACGGTGCTTCCGTGACCGGCCGGGCCGCGCCGGTCGTCGCACCGGCAGTGGCGGGCGACTCCAGGCTGTTCCGCACGGTGCTGGGCGCCTTCGCCACCGGCGTCACCGTCGTCACGGTGGGCGGCGCCCGCCCGCACGGGATGACCGCCAACGCGTTCGCCTCGGTCTCCCTCGACCCCCCGCTCGTCCTCGTCTGCATCGACCGGAAGGCCGTCATGCACGAGGTGATGGCGGCCGCCGAGTACTTCGCGGTGTCCGTCCTCGCGGCCTCGCAGGAGGGCGTCGCCCGGCACTTCGCCGACGACTGGCGCCCGCGGGGACGGGCCCAGTTCGAAGCGGTCGACTGGTCGCCCGGCGAGGTCAGCGGCGCGCCGCTGATCCGGGGCGCCGCCGCCTGGCTGGAGTGCGCGCTGTGGCGCAGCTACGACGGGGGCGACCACACGATCGTCCTCGGCCGGTCGCTGGCCATGGGCCGCCGCGCGGACGAGGACGCCCTGCTGTTCCACGGCGGCCGCTTCCGGCGGTTCGCCGAGGAGCCGTGAACACCGCAATTTATCAGTAATTCGACACGCTAATTTCGTTACAATTCATCCGAACCGTCGGACGGGACGTCCTCCCTGGAGGCTCGCATGGTCAAAGGCGAATCTGGCACGCGAACGCGGCAGCCTGTTGTCGCGCCGCAACAATTCCCGGCCCGCCGGGGCCGCATCATCGCCCTCAGCGTACTGGCCGGATTCCTGCTCACCGTCGTCTGGTCCGCGGAATTCGTGGACCGGACCATCGGCGACAACGTGGCCAACACGATGCTCGGTCACGACGCGAAGGAGACCCCGATCTCCGGCATTCTCGCCGGGATCGCGTTCGCGTTCGCCTCCGGCCTCGGCGGTACGTTCACCGCGTGCAACATCGCGGCCTTCGGCGCTGTCGCGCCCATGCTGGGCGAGCGGCCGTCGGTGCGCAGCCGGCTGCTGGCGACGCTGCGCCCGCTGGGCTGGCTGTCGGCCGGCATGATCACCGTGTCCGCCGCCTACGGCTTCATCGTCGGGCTCTTCGGGACGCACATGCCGCAGTTCTCGACGGCGCCGTCCGGCACCGGCCTGTCCCCGCGGAGCATCCAGTCGATGATCGTGTTCGGTGTCATCGGCCTGGTCCTCATCTATCTCGGCCTCGCCGCGCTGGGCGTCGTGAAGGACCCCATGGCGCGGATCTCGGAACGCTTCCCGCACGCGCGGATGGTCCTGATGGGCGTGCTGATCGGGGGCTTCCTCATCGGCCGCCCGTTCGCGATGTTCCGGCAGCTCTTCCGGGACGCCGCCGAGAGCCACAACCCGCTGTACGGAGCCCTCGCCTTCACGCTCCAGTCCGTGGGCAACATCCTGATCCTGGCGGTCATCTTCATGGCCCTCGCCCTGCTGGCGGGCAGCCGGATCCAGCGCTGGTTCGCCGCCAAGCCGGCCCGGGCCGCCGTCATCACGGGTGCGGCCTTCCTCGTGGCGGGCGTCTTCACGTTCCTCTACTGGGACGTCCGCCTCCTGGCACGCCGAGAGCTGATCTGGTACCCCGTCGCCCCCTGGGCATGAGATCGCAGCCGAACTCGCCGGAGCCGCCGGGCGACGAACCGGGGCCGGGCCGTCCGTGTAGGACGACCCGGCCCCTTCGTCCGGTCACGCCGGACGCGCGGCGCGCACCCTCGCCGCCGGTCAGGCCCTGACCGCCACCAGCTCCAGGTACTCGGCGCGGGCCACCAGGGTTCCGTCCGTGGCGCGGTTGACCCGCTCGTACTCGGCGACCGCCGCCTCGGTCAGCTGCCGCAGGGCCTCCGGAGGCAGGGACCTGGTCGCGAAATGCCAGGGCGCGAGATGCCCGGCCATCAGCTCGACCTGGTCCGTCGCCGACCGCGCGCACATCTCGTGCACCCGGACGGTGGCGCTGAGCGAGGCCACCCGGTCGCCGAAGAGCTCCCGGCAGTGCTGCTCGCCGCCCCACGCCACCGGCGGCGCGGGCCGCGGCGCGGGCTTCGCGGGCTTCGGCATGACCGACGCCATGACCCGCTGGAGCCGCGCCACGATGCCGTCCGGCGTCCAGTTCGCCATGGCGATCCGCCCGCCGGGACGGCAGACCCGCAGCAGTTCGCCGGCCGCGCGCCGCTGGTCCGGCGCGTACATGGCCCCGAAGCTCGACATCACCACGTCGAACGCGCCGTCCTCGAACGGCAGCTCCTGCGCGTCCGCGACCTCGACCTCCAGGCTGAGGCCCTCCACCGCCGCCCGGCGCGACGCGGTCTCCAGCGCGCTCGCCGCGATGTCGGTGGCCGTCACCCGCGCGCCGCGCCTGGCCGCGGCGAGGGCGCTGTTCCCCGTGCCGGCGGCGACGTCCAGGACGCGGTGCCCGCTGTGCACGTCCGCGGCCCGGGCCAGCAGCTCGCTCACCAGGAGGTCCTGCACCGCGATGGGGTGGTAGTCGACCGCCGTCCACATCTGGCGCGTGCGCTCGGCCATGGTCTGCGTTGGCGTTGCCATCCTGACTCCTTCTGAAATCGGATAAATTTCCGACTTTCCAGTTAAGGGTCGCGTTATCGAAAACCTATGGCAAGGCAATGCTCCGCTGCTCATCCGGCGGCTCGGCGAGCAGGCTCTCCATGACGTACGGTGCCGCCTCGATCTGGAAGTCCATCGTCGGATGGTGCTCCTTCACCAGCCCTTCCAGACTGAGCAGGCAGAGCATGGGGAAAATGAACTCCGGTTCGGCGAAGAGCCCGCAGCGGCGCTGAATGTCGAACAGCTCCACGCAGAAGACCGACAGGTTGAAATCGCGGACCCGCGCCCCCGTGTTCCGCTTGACGAGGTCGGCGACCGCGGTGCGGAATTCGTCGATGGCCGCGGACGACGTCGCCCCCCGCACGGTCGCGTGCAGGATGTCGGCGCAGCCCTCGCCGTCTCCCTCGATCATGCCGCCGAAGAACCCGGTGAAGCTCCGGGCCGCCTCGGCGCCCAGCGTGTAGGTGAAGCCGGCGTCGAGGAGCACGACCGTCCCGTCGGGCCGGAAGTACGTGTTCCCCTGGTGCAGGTCGACGTGCACGAAGCCGCCGGAGAACAGCAGGTGGTACACGGCCCGGACGAGGACCGCGACCTCCTCCTCGCGGACCCGCGCCGGCAGCCGCCCGATCGAGGCGTGCGCCAGCCCGTCGACGAACTCCATGGCGATCACGCCGTCGCCGCAGAGTTCCGGGACGACCGCGGGAACCCGCACCTCGGGCATCTCCGCAAGCAGCTCCTTCATCCGCCGCAGGCTGCCCGCCTCGGCGGCGAAGTCGAGCTGCCCGACCAGGCACCGCCCGATCTGCTCGGTGATCTCGGCGACCGGCACCCTGCGGAGGGCGGGGACCCTGGTCACGGCCCTGGCCAGCACGCCCATGATGGCGAGGTCCGCGCCGATGGCCTCCTCGACGCCGGGGCGGCGGACCTTGAGCGCGACGGTGCGGCCGGTCAGCCGCACCCGGTAGACCGACGCGACCGAACCGCTGGCCACCGGCGGGTGGGCCAGCGCGTCCGCGATCTCGCCGGGCAGCGGGCCGAGGGCGCGGCGCACGGTGCCGGCCGCCTCCGCGGCCGTCATCGGGGCCACCTCGTCGTGGAGCCGGTTGAGCCCGCCCGCCACGGTCGGGCCCACCAGGTCCACCCGGGTCGCCATGATCTGGCCCGCCTTGATGAACGCGCCGCCCAGCCGTTCGATCAGCCGGACCAGCTCGGCCGTCAGCCGCCGGGCGCGCACGGGCCGCCGCGCCGTGAGCACGATGACGGCCATCCGCCCGCCGGCCAGCAGGCACAGTCCGCAGATCCGCGCCAGCCGGCGACCGATCCGGAGGTAAGTCAACCGGCCGTTCATACCAATTCCTCTCCCTGGCGGATTTCAATGACAGCACGGGCCTGCAGTCAAACACCGCCAATGGCCATTCATCAATGTTGCGGTTATGTTTGACCGGCATGCCGAGCGCCCGCCGGGCACGCATACGGCCCAGGAGGATGGAAATGCTTCCGTGGTCAGCCGGAATGTCCGGCCGTCTCGATGAGCACGTATTCGAGAGCGAGCTGCTTCGCGGCAATCCGCTGGACGACCCATGGCGGCGCCCGCTGTGGGTGTACGTTCCGCCGTCCTACGAGGAAATGCCGGACCGCCGCTACCCGGCCGTCTACATGCTCCACGGATACCTGGGGCACGTGGAGATGTGGCGCAACCGCGCGCCGTTCCGCAAGACGTTCGTCGAGGCGGTGGACGAGCTCTTCGCCTCCGGCGCCGCACCGCCGGCGATCGTCGTGTACGTCGACGCCTGGACCGCCTACGGAGGAAGCCAGTACCTGGACTCGCCGGGCACCGGCCGCTACCACTCCTACCTGTGCGACGAGATCGTGCCGTGGGTCGACCGGCACTACCGGACACTGGCCCACCGCGACCACCGCGGCATAGCCGGGAAGTCGAGCGGCGGCTACGGGGCGATGATCACCCCGATGCTGCGCCCCGACCTCTTCGGCGGGCTCGCCACCCACGCCGGGGACGCCCTCTTCGACTACACGTGCGTGGCGAAGTTCCTCCGCTGCATCCGCTTCCTGCGGCCCTACGACGGGGACATCCAGCGCTGGTGGAAGGAGTTCCGGCAGCGCGGCGTCCCCGCGGCGCCCGCGGACCGCTCCCTGCTCATCCTGTACGGCGTGTCCGCCTGCTTCTCGGCGCGGCAGGACGGTACGCCCGAGATTCCCTTCGACCCGCTGAGCGGCATGCTGATCCCGGAGGTCTGGCAGCGCTGGCTGGACCTGGATCCCGTCCGGATGGTCCCCGGGTACGCCGGCGAGCTGCGGTCGATGCGGGGCATCTGGGTGGACGGCGGAGCGGCCGACGAGCACTACCTCGACCTCGGCGCGCAGGCGTTCGACCGGGCCCTCACCAGGGCGGGCGTCCGGGAGGAGACCGTCCACTACGAGCTCTTCCCGGGCGGCCACGGCGACCTGGACCGGCGCCACCTCATGTCACTGGACTGGCTCGCCCGCCGCCTCGCACCGGACCGGTGAGCGGACCGTCCCGCGGCGTGCCCGGCCGGGTGGCGCGAGCCGCTCGATTGCGAGACTTCCGAGGTTGAACGGGTCGCCGTGACCCGCCGCGCGCTCAGCCGGCCCGACCGTCCAGCGCCGCCTCGATGGTCTCGCCGAGCTCGGCCGGCCCGGTCTCGAAGGCCGCCGCGGGGACGTCCGCCGGCTCGGTGGTGCGCCGCAGCTCCGTACAGTGCCCGGTCTGCGGACGGGACACCTGGATGCGCCGGGGCAGCCGGCCGGCGTCCGGGTCGCCCAGCTCCAGGACCTCCCACCGCCGGACGGGCGTGCCCAGCCGCTCGACGGCCCGCGCCACGACCATGCGGGTGGACCGGTCGGTCGCCTCGGTGACGGTCAGCCCCGGGGTGCAGGACGGCCCGGGGTAGCTGCGGGCCGAGGCGCCGTCCCAGCGGCTCCACGAGATGTCGGCCGGGGCTCCTTCCCGGCCGGGTCCGAGGCCCGGGTAGCGCCAGGCCATGAGGTCCAGGTAGCCGATGTCGGTCAGCGGCAGGCACCCGAGGACATGGCGCTCCACCAGCTGGATCGGCGTCTTCATGGTGGGCACGTAGGTCACGACGCGGCAGCTGCCCGCCGCCGCGTCCTCGGTGATCCACACGTGGGTGCCGGCGAGGGTCGCCGGATGTGAGACGAGCAGCACTGTGACGGCCGTGTGCCCGCCGAACCGGCGGCCGATGAGGTAGCGCATGCTCCGCTGCCCGATCGTGGCCTCCACGGAGAACGCGTAGGACTCGCGCGTGCCGACGCCGAGGTTCGGCGGGTCCGGCTCGCGAACGTACGCCTCAGTCACCGGTACCTCCCTTGTACGCGTCGTGCGCGACCTGTGCGCGCATGGTGAGCGGCTCCGCTAGGCCATCAGGCCGAGCAGGCGCGAGCAGCGGATGATCGCGTCCTCGGCGCCGTCCAGGACGAGGCGGTTGGTCAGCGTGGCCTCCAGCGGGTTCAGCAGCCCGGCGCCGATCTTGACGAAGGTGACCGAATCCGTGGTGAGGACGAGCGCGGGCTCGGTGGTCGCCTTCCCGTGGACGACCGCCGCCCGGCCGTCGAGCACCTGCACGTGGAAGACCTCGTCGCCGATCCGGAACTCGTACTGCTCGTCCGGTCCCGCCATGTCCCGCTGGATCATCGCCTCGATGGCGAGCGCCGCCCACCGGGGGCGGACGATGTCGCCGGGGAGGGGCTCGTCCAGCGTGCCGAGGCCCCAGCGGGCCAGGGCGAGCACCGTCTCCCGCAGGCCCTCGCCCTGCTCGGTCAGCTCGTAGACCCGGAGTTTCGACCCCGCGCGGGGCCGCTGGCGGACGAGCCCGCACGAGGTGAGGAACTTCAGCCGGTCGGCCAGCAGGTTCGTGCCGATGCCCGGCAGGTTGGCGAGCAGCTCGTTGTAGCGGCACGGCCCGGCCAGCAGCTCCCGGACGATCAGCAGCGTCCAGCGCTCGCCGACGATGTCGAGCCCGGCGGCCAGGCCGCAGTACTGGCCGTAGTTCCGGCGATGCTGCTTCACGACCGTGACCTCCGGTGGACTCGCCTGCCGACCATGCTCCACCACGGACCTCCCGGCCGCACCGCGTACCGGGGCCCGAACCGGCCGGCTCACGTGTAGAAGGACGGCTGAGGCAGTTCGCCGAGCAGCGTGTACCGTCCGACCTCACGCGCCTTGTAGGCCACCGGGTCATGCAGGCTGTGCGTCCTCAGGTTCCGCCAGAACCGGTCGAACCCGTACGCCGCGGACGTCGACCTGGCGCCCATCACCTCGAAGATGCGGGTGCACACGTCGAGCCCGTCCCGGATGATCCGCTGCTTGGCCGCGGAGACCCGGACCGCCGTCTCGCCCCGCATCTCCATCGTGACGGCCTCCCGCGGACCGTGCAGCAGGCCGGAGAGCCGCTCGTCGACCCGCTCGATCAGCGCCTCGGCCGCCCACAACTTGGAGCGGAATTCCCCGTACGCCTCCAGGATGTACCACTCGTCGGTCGCCGCGTCCTTGTCGTCGCCGCCGTACGGCCAGGGCCGCGTCTTTGTGCGGGTGTATTCGGCGGCCGACTCCATGGCGCCTTCCGCGATCCCGAGATACAGGTTCGTCATGACGAGCTGGAGCGTGAGAAGTGAGAGCGAGCCGTACACCATGGGCGTGCTCTTCTTCTCGGCGTCGCCGATGGCGTCGTTCCACGGCACGATCAGGTCCGTGGCGGTGATGCTGCCCGATTCCGTCAGGCGCTGGCCCATGTTGTCCCAGTCGTGGTTGTAGACCAGGCCCGGCGACTTCGAGTCCACGATGACGAAGAGCCTGCTGCCGTCCTCCAGCGCGCAGGTCAGGCAGGTCAGGTCCGACACCAGGCTGCCCGATGCGAACGACTTGCCGCCGTTGAGCCGGAGAGCGTCCCCTTCGTCGGTCGCGACGATGTCCTTGTCCCTGGGATTAATGGCGCCGCCGTAGAAATAGCGGTTGCGCGTATAACGCTCTTCGTCGCGGGCGATCTGCTCCTCTGTGCCGAAGAAACGCGTAGCCCAGGACCACAGATAGTGGTACCCCAGCAACTGGCCCACCGAGCCGTCCGCCTTGGAAACCTCCCGGCACACCCGAAGCGCCGTCGTCCAGGTCTCCCCGCCGCCGCCGTGCTCCGCTGGCCCGAGCAGCGTCACGAGCCCGCTGTCCTTCAGCAGCTCGACCTCCCGGTAGGGAGCCTTTCCGTCCCGGTCCCGCTGCGCGGCGTCGCCGGCGAGTATCCCGGCCACCCGGCGCGCGCGATCAATCCACTCGCCGGGCGTCGTGGGATCGCCGCCCAGTTCCCCGGTCTGCCGCTCGGTGGTCGTGGTCATGATCCGCGTCCTTCTCAAAAGCGGGCCGGCGTTTCCGCTGACCCTTTGCAAGGAAATGAGATATCGCGCAGCCTAGAACGCGCCCATAAATGCCGTCAAGAAAGCTCAGGCCCGTGCATTTCTGAAAAGGTCATTGCTGAACACTTGCCCCTGACCCGCCGGCACGGCTAGTTTCATCGCACACGGGCACCCGCGGTATGCGCGGTGACCCCGCCGTCCGCGCACGCGCGCCGCCGGCGGCGCGACGGGAGGACGCCCATGTGTCCTGCGGCGATGGAACGGCAGTCCGCCGACTGGCCGCCGGTGATCACCGATGAGGAATGGACAAGAGTTCGTACGGCCCTGGAAGCCGCCACCGACCGATTCGCGATCCTGGTCAGGTCAGTGCCGGACCCGAACGTGAAAGCGACGCCGGAATGGTCCGTCACCGACGTCGCAGCACACGTCGCCAATATCGCCGGGCTCTACGTCTCGATAACGTCCACCGACCCTGAGCGCGCTCCGGAGACGGCACCGCCCGGCTGCATGGCCGACACCACGCTGGACACCGTGGCGGAAATGAACGCGGCCGATCTACGGGAACTCACCGAACGAGACCCCGTGAAACTCGCCGACCTGCTGCGCGAGAGAGTGGGCGCCTTGCTCCGGGCGACCGCCGAGACCGCACCGGATGCGCCGCTGCCGTGGCTGGGAGGCTCCCGCGTACCGGTCGCCGGGCTGCTCGCCCATCTGCTCAACGAGATCCTCATCCACGGACGCGACATCGCACGTGCCGCGCGGCAGCCATGGCCGATCCCGCCGGAGGACGCGGCATGGTTCCTGGAGCTGTTCTTCGTCGGAGTCACCTCCTACGGTCCCGGTCACATCCTGGAAATCCCGGAGACCGGTGAACCGGTGCGGACCGGCCGGCTGGTGGCTGAGTTCCGCTCCCGCTTCACCACACCGGTGACCGTCGTCGTCCACGACGGCCGGGTCTCGGTCGAACGCCCCGGCCGCAAATCCGACGTACGCGTCTCGTTCGACCCGGCGACGCTCAACCTGATGCTGTTCCACCGCGTCGGCAAGCCGCGGGCGGTGCTCACCGGCAAGGTCCGGATCGTCGGCCGGCGCCCCTGGCGGCTGCGCCACTTCTTCCGCACCATCCGCATCCCGTGACGATCCCCGAATTCCCTGAACGGGCGTTACGGCCGTTGCGGGTCAAGGGGAAAGCGGGACCTCCATGATGTACTGGCTCTGCCCGCTGACGTGCGAGAAATTGAAGATCACTTCCGCCGGCGGCCGGCCGGGCTCGGTGAGCAGGCACACGGCACCGGGGTACGTGGTCATCCGGCCGGCCGGAATCTCGAACGGCCTTGTGCGCGGTGGAGCGCATCCGCGGGCGTCGTGCACCTGCGGGTGTCGGAGGATGCTTGCGCCGTTGCCGTCGCGCATGTCCACGTATCCCAGGCGGACTCGTCCTTTCCCGGGGCCTCTTCGGTACTTCCACCGAATCCGGTAGCCGGGACGCCCGTTGGGCGCCTCATTCCGCTTCTGCTCCCTCGCAATGGGGGCCTGGCCGGACGGGCGAGCGCGTCCGGGCCGTCGACCGTGCGAGGGTATTCGATCTTGCCGGACCGCGCGGGCGACCCCGCGAATCCGGTCGCGGCCGCGGGCGGGCCGCTCGGCCGGTTCAGGCTCGGTGGCGGTGCCAGGCCTTCTCGATGGTGGGGGAGAGGAAGAGCAGGAGCATCGTCCAGTAGTTCAGAAGCGGGAAGGCCACCGCGAGGAGGAGGGCGACGGCGAGGAGCGCGGCGGCGGTGACCGAACCGGGGAGGGATTCGGGCGGCGGCGGCGCCGTCTCCGACGCCAGTTCGGGATCGGCCCGGACGACGAGTTCCAGCCCGGTCTGGAACAGCACGGCGAGCAGGATCGTGGCGATGTAGAAGCCGGCCGTGAATCGGTCGCCGCCGTAGACGCCGACCATCTCCGTCGGGAACGGCAGCACGATAATGGTGAGCAGCCACCCGACATTGCACATGATCAGCGGCCGGGAGTAGGCCCGCACGTGCCGGAAGAAGTTGTGGTGCACCAGCCACAGCCGGCAGATCACCGCGAAGCTCAGCAGGAACCCGAAGATCTCCGGCTGGTGCTCGGTGACGACCTCGGTGGCGCTCAGCCCGCTTTGCGCCGCCTGGGGCACGACGTCCACCAGCGGCAGCACGAGCAGCGTGATGGCGATCGCGACGACGGCGTCGGTGAAGAAGACGAGCCGGTCGGGATCTCTGGGAATGGCCACCGTGACAACTCTGGCAGCCGGCACCGCCACGACCGGTAAAGGACTTGGAAACGCTCCGGAAGGTGCGGCGCAGATTCTCGGGCCGCTGCCCTGTCGTCCAGGCCGTCTACGTTGGGGCGATGGAAATGGGGATCGATGAGATCGAGGAGTGGCTGCGAGAGCGGCTGCCGGGATTGGCGGAGCGGCACGGGGTGCCGGGCGCGGCGGTCGCCGTCGATGCCGGAGGGCGGCTGGTCGAGGCGGCGACCGGGCTGCTGAGCACGGCGACCGGGGTGGAGGCCACGGCCGACTCGGTGTTCCAGATCGGGTCTATCACCAAGACGCTGACCGCGACGCTGGTGATGGGACTCGTCGCGGAGGGACTGGTGGAGCTCGACGCCCCGGTGGCGAGGTACCTCCCCGGGTTCCGGGAGGCGACCGTCCGGCAGCTGCTGTGCCACACGTCCGGGATCGAGGGGGACGTCTTCACCGACACGGGCAAGGGGGACGACTGCCTGGAGCGGTATGTGGAGCTGCTGGCCGACGTGCCGCAGCTCTTCGAGCCGGGGGAGATGTTCTCCTACAGCAACGCGGGCTACTGCGTGCTCGGGCGGATCGTCGAAGTCATGCGGGGAGAGCCGTTCGACCGGTGCATGCGGGAGCACCTGTTCACGCCGCTGGGCATGACGCACGCGGCGAGCGACCCGTACGAGGCGATCCTGCATCGCGCGGCGGTGGGGCACCTCGGCGGACGGCCCGTCCCGGTCTGGGCGATGGTGCGCTCGAACGCGCCCGCCGGGTCGATGCTCGCCATGACCCCGCGCGACCTGCTGGCCTTCGCCCGGGCGCATCTCACCGACGAGGGGCTGCGGGCCATGCGGGAGCCGCAGGTCGCCCTGCCGGACATCGACTGGGGGACGGCCTGGGGCCTGGGCTGGACGCTTCACGACCTCCCGGGCGGCCCGGTCTTCGGCCATGACGGCAACACCGTCGGGCAGTCGGCCGTCCTGCGGGTCGACCCCGCCCGCGACGTGTGCGTGGCGGTCTTCACCAACGGCGGCGACCGCAAGCCGCTGATGCAGGAGATCCTGGGCAGGGTCGTCGGATCGCCCGCCGAGCCCGTCCCGGATCCCGCGGTGCGCCCGGACGCCGGGCGCTGCGCGGGCGTGTACGTGTCGAGCACCAGCGAGACCACGGTGAGCGCCGACGAGCAGGGCCGGCTGTGGCTTGAGCACGTCCCCCTCGGCGTCGCGGTGGAGCTCGGCGACGAGCCGTACCGTACGGAGCTGCTCGGCTGGCGGGGGGACTCCCTGCTGCCCGCGGAGCCCGGACACAAGCCGGTCGCGTTCCTGGGCGACGACGGCGAGGGCCGTGCGCGCTACCTGCACACGGGCAGGGCGGACGTTCGGGCGGCCGGACGGACCGGAGCCTGAACGCCCGCCGTGCGCCCTACCGCTCCCGGACGGCGTAATCCAGGTGCGTCACCCGCGGGGACGACTCCGCCCGGACCTGCTCCAGCGCGATCCGGCCCGCGTCCACGCCCTCGAACAGGCGCACCCCGGAGCCGAACAGCACGGGCGACAGCGCGATCGAGAACTCGTCGATCAGGCCGGCGTTCACGTACTCCAGGATCGTCGCGCCGCCCCCAGCGACACGGACGTCGCGGTCACCGGCGGCCTCGCGGGCCAGGTCGAGCGCGTGCCCGATGCCGTCGTTGACGAAGTGGAACGTGGTCCCGCCCGGCCGCTCCCACGGGTCGCGCTTCTCGTGCGTCACGACGAAGACGGGCGTGTGGAACGGCGCCTCCTCGGGCCATGCCTGCTCCCCGGCGTCGAACATGCGCTTGCCCATGACGCTCGCGCCGGTGCGCTCGAACGTCTCCCGCAGGATGTCGTTGTCGCGCCCTTCCTCGCCGCCCTCGCCGAGCTTCAGGTTCTCCCGGAAGAACCGCTGCGGGAAGACCCACCGCTGCAGTTCCACCCACTGCTTCCCCATCAGCTCCTCGGGGGACTCGGGGGCGATGAACCCGTCCAGCGACATCGACACGCTGAAGAACACCTTCCCGGCCATCAGCCCTCGCCTCCCTTCCGAACGGTCTCGGCGACGTAGCCGGCCAGGTTGTCCAGGGTCTGCCGGCCGCCCTCGACCGCGTGGTACTTCTCGACCGCCTCGTCGCGCTGCTCCTTGGTGGGGAACACCGTGCGCATCCGGAGCCGGGTCGCCGCGCCTTCGGGCTCGAACGTGAGGACCGACTCGAAGGCGTTCGGGTCATCAGGGGACTCGCCGTGCAGCAGGGCGATCCGCTCCGGCGGGGCGATCTCGGTCCAGGAGATCCACTCGGCGTAGTCCGTGCCGTCCGGTCCGTGCATCACGAAGTCCCACTCGCCGCCGACGCGGAACTCGAACGACCGCGTGGTGGTGCTGAACCCCTCCGGGCCCCACCACTGCGACAGGTGCCTGACCTCGGTGAACGCCTCGAACACCAAGTCCGGTGGGGCGTCGATGACCCTGGAGATGACGATCTCGCGGTCGGCCGTCGCGGACCGCGCCGGCGCACCCCGTCCCGTTGCGCTCATCAGCTATTCCTCCTGCCTTGTCTGCTTCAGGTCCTGCACGTACGCGTCCAGCCGGTCGAAGCTCTCGTTCCAGAACCGCTCGAACCCGCCGGTCCACTCGTGGACCGGCCGCAGCCCGCGGGCGTCGAGGCCGTACAGGCGCTGCTTGCCCGCCCTGCGGTCCCGCACCAGCCCGACCTCCCGGAGCACCCGCAGGTGTTTGGACGCCCCCGGCTGGGTCATTCCCAGCTCCCGGGCCAACTCGGTCACCGGCCGCTCACCCGATCGCAGCAGCATCAGGATGTCCCGGCGCTGCGGCTCGGCGATCGCGTTGAAGACGTCCGACGTCGTCGCTGCTCGTGCCATGCCGCCATCATATTCCTATATCGGCATGTGTTCAACGCGGAGGCGCCGGACCCGGCCGCATGAACCGCGTTCGGGTATGAGCGAACTCTCCGTCCAACGGCCGCGTCTATTGGGACGCGAACCCGCCCGCCGCCCCGCCGACGATGGAGAAACCCCACTATGATCTTGCGCCTGATGCCGGGCACGGCCATGTCGGGCCCCGGCCCCGCGGCCGGGGAGGGAGCCGAGTGAGCGGTCTCGCACCGGTACGGACGGGCGACCCGGAGCGGCTCGGGCGGTACCGGGTCGTCGGGCGGCTCGGCGGCGGCGGGATGGGCACGGTGTTCCTCGCCCTGTCGCCGGGCGGGCGCGCGGTCGCCGTGAAGGTCGTGCGGGCCGAGCTCGCGGACGATCCCGGTTTCCGGCGCCGGTTCGTCCGGGAGGTCGACGCGGCCCGCCAGGTGAGCGGCTTCTTCACCGCCGCCGTGGTCGACGCCGACCCCGAGGGGACGCCGCCGTGGCTGGCCACCGAGTACGTGCCCGGGGTCTCCCTGGAGGCGGCGGTCGCCGCGCACGGCGCCTGGCCGGAGGCGGCGGTGCTCGCGCTGGGCGCCGCGCTGGCGGAGGCGCTGGAGAGCGTCCACGCGGCGGGCGTGGTGCACCGCGACCTCAAGCCCTCGAACGTGCTGCTGGCGGCGGACGGCCCGCGCGTGATCGACTTCGGGATCGCGCGGGCGGCCGAGGCCACCGAGCTCACCGAGACCGGCATGGTCGTCGGCACGCCCGGCTTCATCGCCCCCGAGCAGCTCCTGGCCGACGAGGTCACCGCCGCCGGCGACGTCTTCGCCCTCGGCGCCGTGCTGGTGTTCGCGGCGACCGGCACCGGCCCGTTCGGGGCGGGGCACGCGCACGCACTGAACTACCGGGTCGCCCACGAGGAACCGGAGCTGACCGGTGTGCCGCCCGCGCTGGCGGACGTCGCCGCCCGGTGCCTGGCCAAGGATCCCGCGCGGCGTCCCGCCGTCCTTGACCTGGTCGGGGAGCTGAGCCGGCTGGCGGGGACCGGGCAGGCCGCCGGCTTCTTCACGGAGGCGGGCTGGCTGCCCGCCCCGGTGGCCGCGGACGTCCTCCGTGTCCGGTCCGCCCCGCTCCCGCCCGGCGCCTCCGGCCCTTCCGCCTCGCCCGGCGCGCCCGTTCCGGGCGGGCGGACGCGGGCGCCCGGCCCCGCGCGGCGCCGGATCCTGGCCGCGGTGGCCGCCGCGGCGGCGGTCGCCCTCACCACCGCGGCGGTCGTCCTCGCCCTCCGGTCGTCCGGCGACGACGGGCAGGCCGAGGCGACCGGGCCGCCGCGGCGCAAGGAACTCTGGACCTTCCCCATGGAGGAGGGCATGCGCCTGGCGCAGGTGGTCGGCGGCACGGCGTACATCGACGACCAGAAGGGCGGCCTGTACGCCCTGGACGCCGAGGACGGCCGGGTGCGCTGGAAGCACGCGCATCCCCTGGGCGACGTCCCGACGGGCCCGCTGTTCCTGGGAGCCGCCGATTCGGTGGTGTACTACGGCGCCGGCGAGTACACCTACGCCCGGGACCCCGGCAGCGGCGCGGAACTCTGGAAGTGGAAGGACCACGGCATCCATCCGTCGGTCGAGACGCTCGGCGGGAAGGTCTACGCGTCGGACGTCCGGCTCATCGCGCGCGACTCCCGCACCGGGCGCGAGATATGGCGGAACGTCTACGAGGGCTTCTCGAAGGAGGGGCCGGTCGTCTCCGGAGGAGTCGTCTTCGCGGTGGTCAATGACGGCACCCTGCGCGCGGTGGACGCGGAGACCGGCGCGGACCTCTGGCGCCTCGGCGTCGGGGAGCAGCTCGACACGTCGCCCGTCGCCGCGAACGGAGCCGTCTACTTCGGCGGCCGGGACGGTTCCCTGCACGCGGTGAACGCCGCGACGGGCCGGTACGCGTGGAAGCGGCAGTTCGAGGGCGCCGACTGGGACCCCGCCATCGCCGAGGGGGCCGGCGCCCCGATCATCGCAGACGGAGTCGCCTACTTCGAGAACGACGGCTACGTGTGCGCCTTCGCCGCCGACACCGGTGAGCCGCTGTGGCGGCACAAGCCGGGCGTGGACGAGGCCCGTCTGGTGTCGGTCCGGAACGGGACCGTGCTCTTCGGCGACGGTGACGACGACGGGGACGGGAACCTCTACGCCCTGGACGCCCGCACCGGCACCCGCCTGTGGAAGGAGCACCTGGGCGGGAGTCCGAGCGTCATCGGCGGACGGCTCTACGTCGAGGACGGCGGCGTGCTGCGCGTGCTCTCGGACACCGGCTGAAGGAGAGGGAAAGCGGAGTGGAGGCGTACGCGCCATTGGAGGCGGGCGACCCGGAGCGGATCGGGCCGTACCGGCTCGCCGGGCGGCTCGGCGGCGGCGGGATGGGCCAGGTGTTCCTGGCGTCGCCGCCGGGCGGCCGCGCGGTCGCGGTGAAGGTGGTGCGGGCCGAGCTGGCGGAGGACGCCGGGTTCCGCCGCCGGTTCGTCCGGGAGGTCGAGGCGGCCCGCCGCGTGAGCGGCCCCTTCACCGCCGCCGTCGTGGACGCCGACCCGGACGGGACGCCGCCATGGCTGGCCACCGAGTACGTCCCGGGACTGTCGCTGAAGGCCGCGATCGACGCGCACGGCGCCCTGCCGGACGGGACGGTCCGCGCCCTCGGCGCCGCGCTCGCGGAGGCGCTGGAGAGCGTGCACGCCGCGGGAGTGGTGCACCGCGACCTCAAACCGTCGAACGTGCTGCTGGCCGCGGACGGCCCGCGCCTGATCGACTTCGGGATCGCGCTGGCCTCCGAGAGCACCCGGCTGACGGTGACCGGGGCGATGGTCGGCACGCCCGGCTTCATGTCCCCCGAGCAGCTGCGCGGCGGCGCGGTCGGCCCGGCGAGCGACGTCTTCGCCCTCGGCGCGGTCCTGGCGTACGCGGCGACCGGGGCGGGGCCGTTCGGCGGCGGCTCGGTGCACGCGCTGAACTACCGGGTCGTCCACGGGGACCCCGACCTCACCGGCGTGCCGTCCGGGCTGGCGGACGTCGTGGCCCGCTGCCTGGACAAGGACCCCGCCCGGCGTCCCATCGTCCCCGGCCTGGTCGGGGAACTGGGCCGCGCGTCGCGGACGTGGCCGCGCGACGGGGCCGGCTGGCTGCCCGAACCGCTGACGGTCGAGATCACCCGTATCTTCGCGGCGCCGCCCGCCGCCCCGACCGCACCCGACGCCGCTCCCACGGCCGTCCAGACGGCGCCGTATCCGGACCCTCCCACCGGCCCCGCTCCCCGGCGCGGGGGCCGGTGGCTCACGCGGCGCCGCGTCCTGGCGGGCCTCGCCGCGGTCACCGTCCTCGCCACGGTCGCCACGACCCTCGTCCTCACGGCCGGCGAGCCGGACGCCGACCGGACTGGCCGCGCCGCCGAGCCCGGCCCGCCGGTCCTGGAGCAGCTGTGGTCCTACGGGGCGCAGCCGAACTGGACGCCGGTCGTCGAGGGCGGGACGGTGTACTTCGGCGAAGGCGACGGAATCGTCCACGCCGTGGACGCCCGAACCGGCGACGGCCTGTGGAAACGCGACCGTGCGTGGGGCAGCGGGAATTCCCTTTTCCTTTCCGGGAGCAGGATCTACGCCAGCGGATTCACCGACTCCTCGCTCGATGACGAGAACGGCCGCGTGTGGGCGCTGGACGCCGGTTCCGGCCGCAGGCTGTGGGAGTACCCGGCCCGTGCGATGCTGCTCGGCGAGGTGCTTTCCGGCCGCCGCTTCTACTTCTACCACCGAGGGTCCGATCACTGGCGGTCGTCGGTGGACGCGCTCGACACCGCCACCGGCAAGAAGCTGTGGAGCCACAAAGCCGGAGTCGTGTGGGAGATGACCGCCCACGGTGACGTCGTCTACTACGTCGCGAGCAGCAAAGAGAAGCCGGGTCCGCAACTGCAGGCGCTGAACGCCCGCACGGGGAGACCGATGTGGAAAGCCCCCTTCGCCGAGGACGTCCACGCCAGGCCGGCATCGCTCACCGTCCTCGGCGGCGTCCTTTACGCGGTGGGCGAGAACGGCGCCGTCTCGGCCCACGACCCGGCCGACGGCAGGCGCCTGTGGAGTTCCCCGACGGGCCTCCGCGACTTGGACGATTCGGCGTCCCCCGCGGTGGCCGATGGCTTCGTCTACGTCGGCGGCAACAACGCCCAGGAAGACCAAGGCCAGGTGTTCGCCATCGACGCGAAGACCGGCACGGTGAAGTGGCGCAGTGACGTCCCCACGTTGAGTTCGTCCCCCACCATCTCGGCCGGGACGGTCTACATCAGCACGAATTCCGGGGAACTGCATCTGCTGAACGCCGACGACGGCACCTCTCTGGGAAAGGTGCGGCTGGCGAACGGCCGCGCCCCCAACGCAGTGGTCTCTGACGGGGTCGTCTACTTCGGCGCCGGCGACGGCCACCTACGCGCAGCCACCATCACCCACGGACAGTGATGATGTAGATGAGCCCACAGCTGCCGCCAGGGGCAGGGGCGCGTTCCCCTGCCTCGGCGACCATGGCAATCCCGGGAACGCCCCCCGCCCCTCTCAGAGTGGTCGGGCGGGGGTGACCGCTTGGCGGTGGACGACCAGGTCGAACCACTGCCGCGCGGTGCCGCCGGTGGCGTAGGAGTCGTAGGGCAGTTCGGGGGTCTCGGTGGCGATGCCGCGCGTGGTGATCGGGGACCGCAGCCACTCGCGGACCGGCGCGGGTGCGGCTGCGCGCAGGTCCATGAGCAGTTGGTCGAAGCGGGTGGCCTGGCCGAAGGGGTGCTCGACCCACTCCTCGCGCGGAGGCGGCATCCGGACCGTGCCGCTTTCCCCGGCGATGGTCCCGTGGTCGAAGGTGAAGCCGATCGACCGGTAGCGGCCCCCGAACCAGCGGCGCAGGTACGACCCGACGCTCGCGAAGGCCATCTCGCCCTGCTCCGGGCTGAACAGGCGCATGCCCGGGGCGGCGGCGGTGTGCGGCGTGGCCGCCCAGTACACGACCTTGCTGTGGTGGTGGCCGCGCCACCAGCGCAGGTTCTCCGCCGCGCGGGCGTCCCGGAAGGCGTAGGAGGTCTCACGCGGGATGTAGTAGTTGAGGTAGAAGGAGCGGATCTGCTTGGCGGCGTGCACCGCCAGCGAGTACGCCCGGTCGCCGGGCCGGTGCGGCAGCCGCTCGACCATGTCGTACAGGTCGCGGGCGTGCTCGACGTAGGGCTCCTTGTCCGTCACCTCGTGCATGTACCAGCCGGCGTGGGCCCAGGCGTCCTGCTTCCTCGGCCGGAGCCACTTCATGTGCCTTCGCAGTTGGGGGACGAGCGACGGCGCGGCCTTCGCGACGTGCGCGTCGACGATGTCGTAGGCGGGGAGCCAGGTCGTGTAGTACTCCACGCCCACGAACCTGACCTGGTCGTTCTTCTTGCGCCCGGTGTTGAAGTCGCGCAGCCAGTCCAGCGCATCGGCGGTGTCGCGGTTGGCCCAGGCGCCGCTCGTCCGCCGCAGCAGCGCGTCGACGTCCCCCTGGCCGGTGCGGATGTACCGGTCGATCTCCAGGCCGAGCGTCCAGTCGTCCTCCCAGGCGATGGACCGGAACCCCATCCGCTCCACCAGGTAGCGCATGGTGCGGTGCTTGAGCCCGGTCACCTCCCGCAGCCCGTGCTGGGGCTCGCCCAGGCCGACGATCGAGGCGTTCCCCACCGAACGCCGCAGGGGCTCCAGGTCGTCCAGCGGCGCGCCCGGATCGACGGTGCCGAGCCGATGCGCGTTCCGCTCGATCCACTCGGTCACCGCCCGCTTTTCCAGGACGGCGGACGTGGCCGCGGGACGCGCGCCCGTCTCGGCGGCGGCCTGCGCGGTGAGGCCGACACCGGAGAACAGGACGACGGTCCCCGCGGCGGACGCGGCGAACCGCAACGCTGTGCGCTGTTGCATGGCGGACTTCCCTCCATTCGGCTGTGCTGCGATCCCGCACACACTCGCCGCAACATCTGTCCCGCCACATCCGCCCACAGGAGGCTCCGCGCATACCCCCACCGCCGTACACCGCACCTCACCCGCCCGGGAAGCGATCAACCTGTGGTCTCGGCCGGGACGGCGACGTTCCTGCGGCCGTGCACGCCCAGCGCCAGCAGCAGCCCCACGACCTTCTGGACGACGGCCACAGCCATGACGATGATCAACGTCTGCCGCAGCCCGCCGCATCATCCAGCACCTCGCGAAGTTCCCCAGACCCACGAAATGCTGAGTGGGGCTGAGCCCGTCCCATTCCGTGAAGGCGAAAGTCACGCCTTGCACACTGGGCACCAGAATTACAAAAGGCAGACAGCCCCAGCGCGGGAAACACAAACCTTGCCTGAGCCCCACGCCTTCGCCGTCCTCGCCGTGCGGTGGAGAGTGAAGCGGCGAGTGGCTAAAGAATGCTCTGGTCCGCTCGCAGCCGGGCATTTCGGACCCAGTCAGCACCCTCGGCCGCCACCTGTTCCAGGATCCGCAGAGCACTGCTCACGCCGGAGTCGTCAAGTGCGAGCCGCCGCAAGTAGGTTGTGTCGTCCGCGAGTCCTTCGTCCACCTTGGCAAGGTGTTCCACTGTCACGTCGAATCGCTGCCGGTTGATCAGGACCAGCCGGAACAGCTGCAGGATCACCGGCTCGGAATCCGAGCCCGACGTTGATTTCGGTCCCGGTTTCTCCTCCGCCTCCGAGTCCGGCTTCGGAGCCGGTGATCGGTGCTTGCGCTGCCTCGACGGGAGAACTCCTCGCCCTTCCTCGTCGAAGCAGATCCCGAACTCGATGATGCTCGCTGAGGCGACCGCGTCGTAGCGGAAGGCCGTGCGCATCTGGTCGCTCAGTGTTCCGCTGGCGAAGTCAAGGTGCACGATGATCTGTCGGACTCCGGCATTGGTCAGCAGGTAGACCCACATGACGTATGCCGAGTAGCGCCAGGGGCCGCGGCGGACTCGCGACCGTTGGGCCCCTGATGCCGGTTCACTGAGCACGGCTTCGGCGATGACGTCCTCGCTCTCCAAGCCGTACTGGTTCAACACCAGGGTGCGAAAGTAGTGCTTGTCGTCGTCCAGCCAGCGGGCCATCTCGGTGTCTTCAGGACGGTCGGCCAACTCCGCTAACCGCTCCTCATACAATTTCTGTTCAATGCGCAGCCGCCGGGTGGCCAAGATCCGCTCACCGCTTCTGCGCAGAAGCCGGACGAGGAAGACGTCCCCACGGCATGCGAGGAGCAGCAGGCCGGCGCAGAACACAAGCCCGATCGGACCGGTCGCTCTCGTCGGGGTGCTGAGAAATATTCGGATCATCGTGCCGAGAGCGGTCGTCGCGAGTACGGCGGCGGCGCAGTCGAACCAATGGACCTCTCTCGGTCGCGTGGTGAGACTTCCCGCCCGAAAGCGCTTCAAGGCGTCCTTAGCATGCCGCTTGATCAGGTAGTCGACACCTCCCGGCGGCACCTTGGGGCTCCCGTAGACGCTCGCGTACTCTCTGACCAGTGCAGATCGGAGGGGACTCGTCGCCGCGATCCAGCCTTCCGTGCTCTCGCCGTCATAGGTGTTCTGCCGGACCTGCTCGAAGACACGCTCTACGGCGGCTGCCATCTTCTTCTTCGCCTCAGGCGCCGGGTCCTCCTGCCATGGCGAGAATCGCGCGGGGAACCGGGCTGGTGCGCACCAGGCGAGCAGTGCAGTACAGCTGATCGCCGACACCGCAAGCACCGGCCCCACGCTGCCGCCGTAACGAAGTGACAGAGACTCCCCCCATACGGCACCGATCGCGCCCATGGTGACGGCTACAGTGAAGAGCGCTGCTCGAACAGGATGGAGCGTCGGCCGGGGCGACAAAGTGTCCTGCGGCGGATAGGGCGTTGGCTCGAAGAACTTCGGCACCCTCTCCTTGCGCTTGTTTTCGAGTCTCTGATCGCGAATTCGCTCAGAGTAGGCGTTCTCCAATTGCCGCCGTAACCCCGTCGTGAACAGGGAGTCCAGGTGGCGGCGAATCTCCTCGCGCCGGTCCTCGGGCAGGTCGTCGAACGATGCCAGAATTTGATCCATTCTCGCGGTCCCGGCCACATCGCCTTGTGGCCCTTGAAGCAGCACGATCAAGTCCTTGATCACCGTCGCGGCGGTAAGCCAGTGGTCGCGACTTTGCTGGACCTGCTTCCATGCGCTTTGCAGTCGGTAACGGCCCTCCGTGTCCAGGTCTGCCAGCGCTTTGCCGCTTAGAATGGCCAGCATCCAGTAATAGGCGGCCTCACTAGTGCGATACCCCTGACTGATCACCGACATCAGCAGGTCTTGTGCCGGTCCCGGCATAAGGGCGGATAGGTAATTCTTGGCGACTTGAAGCTTGCGGCCCGGCGGATCGTCCGGATCGGCAATGTAGATGGTGACTTCGCCGTTGAAGACACCCTGCGCACCGGTCGTCCCTCCGGTGCTGGAGAATGCGGCGGCCTCGCCCTGCCCGGCAGGTGCCTGCTGATCGCTCACGATGCGCGTCCATCGGTGTCGTTCCGGTCGTCCTCTGGCTGGCCGGCCTGCCCGGAGTCAGCCACCTGTGACACACCACCGAGGTTGATGACGACCTTCTCCTTGAACTCCCCGGCCTGCGCACCAATGACCGAATTGTTGTTGTCGAAAACCGGCCGGTCGGCCTGCTCACCCATGGTCGTCGTCTCCTTCGCTCGGGTGGTGATAGAGGTGATGCGGTGAATGCCGCCCGGGCGCGAGAGTTGAAGCCGCGCGAGGGCGCTGCCATGGGACCCGGCCAGTTCGGGGTCGTGAGCCTCGATACGCCGTGCCAACTCGGCGAGCGGCTGACTGACAGGGCGGTCGAGTGAACGCCTGAAGCGTTCCTCGGCGCGGCGGAAGACACTGAGCGGGGTGTCGGAGCCGCCAGTGCGGTACGCCGTGATCATCCACATGGCAACGAACGACTCGTCCAGCAGCGACTCCGCGTCGTCGTCGAGTACGCGGCATTCTTCCGCCACCTGTTCGTGGCCGCCGTCACGTGCGATGCGTTCCAGCCGGAACAGGTGGGCATCGCGGTGTTCGTCTTGCAGCTTCTTGCGGTTGCTGTCAGCCCAGGTGCTGCGGAGGCCCGCCAGGGGGCGGCCGTACAGGCCGTGGCCTTCGGCCCACTCAGCCAAGGCTTGGGTCATCATCCTTATTGCCGCCTCCCCGTCCAGCGTCTTCGCCTTTGCGGCTTTGGCTCTGAAACGATGCGCGTCGGCTTCTTCCGGGTGCATCACGAGCCTGTAAGCGTCACCCATGTCGGGGAGCGGATCGGCCACCTCGGGATTGGCGGTGCGGAGCCGCTGGCGTAGTTCGCTGACGATTCGGATAAGCCGGGTCTCGCGGTCGACCGGGTCGGGCTCGTCCCAGATGATCTCCATTAGCCGCTGCCGCGGGACCGGTCGGCCACGCTCTAGGACGAGCACTGCGAGCAGCACCTGGCTCTTCTGCTGGAGCGGGATCCTGCAGTCGTCCGACAAGGCCGCGACGGGGCCGAGAACTTGATATTTCACGGCTGCCTCCTTATGCGCATCAAGTGCGTACGTGCAGGTGTCGATGGTGGAAGAGAGAAAGGACCGAGATCGGAGTGCGGCCGGATCGGCGACGGATTCGCGGCGGAGGAACGTATCGGACGCTGGTCTCAGCGCGGAAAAGCGCGAAGCCATGGAGAAGGGAAAGTGTGATGCGAGGGAACGAGATGCCGGAGTTCGACTTCCGGTGTGACGGCGGCGGCTGTGTCATCGTCGAGCGTGTTGCGGGGGCAGTCGTCATCCGGGACTCCAAGAACCCCTACCAGCCTGGGCTCGTCTTCAGCCGCAAGGAGTACGCGGACTTCCGCCGGCGGGTGCGGAACGGGCGGGGCGTGTGGCTGCGAAGGCTCATCGGCCAGTACGTCCAGCTCGCGGTGAGATTCGTGCTGGCGCGAATCGGCTCTGTCTGATGACGCGCGGGCGGGGAGCTGACCGGCTCCCCGCCCGGTCCCGGGTGCCGTCATTGCTTCTCCGCTCTCAACTCGGCGGCGATCTTGTCGAGCAGGAGACGGGCATCGTCGCCGTATCGGGCCACGTCTTTTAACAGGCGCCACCTATGGCGGTACAGCGCGATACTCTCCGGATCGCTGACTGTTAGATTGGCGTGGACGGTCTCGACCATGGCGATGGCCTCGCCGTCTCCAGCCTGCGTATCAGCGCGGAGATCAAAAAGGGCGAAACCGTGGGTCACATAGGTGACGGCTTCAGCGCGGTGGGGAAGAAGCCCGACCGTCACGTTCTCGAGCGTCGCCAGTGAGGAGATCCGGTCGAGTTGAGCCAGCAGCAGCCGGGCCGGCCCAGGCCGCCAGCGCAGCGCCGCCTCGGTGAGCAGGAACTCGAAGCGGCGGGTCTGGTCGAAGAGCACGAGCTGGCGATTCAACCGCCCGGCCACTGCGGCCGACAGGTCGGCGTCGGTGCCCTCCGGCGAGAAGAAGGCGAAGACGCGGCGGGCGTATTCGGCGGTTTGGAGCAGACCCGGGACGATTGCGTTCTGAAAGACCATGACGTGGTGCGACCCACTCTCCACCTCTTGGATGTCACCTTGCAGGTGCGGGCGATTCCGCAGCACGTGCGACCAGCGGTGTACCTCGGTGAACGCCGCTTCCGTTAGGGACTCGAGTAGCGCCACAGTTTCAGTCGGGGCGTTGACGGCCGTCGACCATGCCGCGACTTCGGGGGCAGTGGGCAGAGTTAGGCAGGACTCGATGCGCGAAACCTTCGACTGGCTGACGCCGAGGCGGTGGGCCATCTCCCGCCCGGACAGCCCGGCCAGGTCCCGGAGCCGACGCAACTCGGCGGCGAGGCGCCGCTGGCTGACCGAAGGCTCCGTTCGGTCGGGACCGTCCACCGATGAGCCTCCTCGGTGACTCGATGGGAATCAATCTGAATCGTCGCTAGCTTTGGCGATCTCCCTCACGAGGGAACCCCTGGAAGACATGCCTGTCAACGGCCGGTACCGGTCGCCTGAAAGGTGACCGGTGACATTGGTTGATTCAACCTGAATCGCTACTATGCGCGGCTTCGTCGCGAGCCAGCGCTCGGACCGACCTGGTTCCGCTGAGGAGTCCATGCCCACGTTGAGGCGGTCACCGGTCCCGGCGTCGCGGGCCACTACCTGGGCACCGCCGACGACCTACCTATCGTCCGCGTGAGCGGCGAGACGGAGATCTGGGTGGCGCTCGCCGCCTGGACGGCGACCTTCGCCGCCATGCTCGTCCACCTGAGGACCACCCTGACCCGGCCACGTCCCGATCCCGGCTGACCAGCCAGCCATGGTCGGGACGCCCCGATGCGGCCGATCCGTCGGCGAGCAGGGGTTGACGCCCGGCGCCAGGTCAGCGGCGCGGTGGCCACAGAGACTGACCGGTCAGTTGGTCAGCTGCAGGGCGGGCCTGGGAGCCGGTGGTCTGGAAGGGCGGCGCCGCTGCGGGCTTGAAAGCCTTTGGGGGAAAGCGAAGGCGAGGGTGCTGCGGCGCAGTGGGTTTCGCTGGGAACCGCCGGATTCGGATCGAGCCCACCGCGTGGTCGGTTACACTCAAGTCGATTTGATCTCGCAGTGGCGGGTCGTGGAGTCCGCCCCGGACGCCGGCGCATCTCAGAGCGGACCGGGGCATCCTCGCGGGAAGGACGAAACAGTGATCGGCAGCAGTTCGGAGCGGAGGCGGGTGCGGTATGCCTAGGCCGTCGCGCCGGGTCGACGTGCGCGCCACCGCGGCGCGCATCTTCCGCGAGCACGGGTACCTCGCCGCGACCATGGACCAGATCGCCGACGAGGTCGGGCTCAACAAGGGGACCCTGTACCACTACTACCCCTCCAAGAGCGCGATCCTGTACGAGCTGCTGTCCGAGCAGGTCGACGCGACCCTGGACATGCTGGCGCGGGTGCCGCTGACCGGCAGCAGCACCGAGCGCATGCGCTTCTTCGTCCGCGAGCAGGTCGCACACGTCGCCACCAGCCATGACGAGCTCGTCGTGTTCTTCCAAGAGGTCCCGTGGATGGACCAGCGGCTGTCCGCCGAGGACGCGCGGTCGATCCGGCAGCGGATCTACCGCTACGAGGAGTTCGTGAAGTCGCTCCTGGCCGAGGGCGTGCGCACCGACGAGTTCCGGCCGCTCGCGCCGTCGACGACCCTGTACTCGATCATCGGGATCCTCGCCTACGTGCCCAACTGGTATCGCCGTCCCGAGGACGGCACGGACGACCTGCTGGTCGAAGAGGTCACCGACTTCGTGATGGGCGGCATCTGCGCCGCACCGCCCGAGAAGCCGGCCACCGGAGCCCGCCGCAACTCGCGGAACTGACCCGTCCGGTCCCGGCGGGACACCTCGCTCACCGGCAGAGCATCTTCGTCTCCGGCATTGCCAACCGACTGGCTGGTTGGCTAACCTCAGAGGAGCCGGCGGGCCGTCACGTGTCCACGGCCGACCGCTCGGGACGAGCGGCGGAGCCCGAGGAGGAGCCGGAGCCCATGGACGCCGAGATCGAAGCGCTGCGCCGCGAAGTACGGTGGCTGCGCGACCACGAGGAGATCCGCCGGCTGCTCTACCGGTACGCCCGCGGGGTGGACCGGGCGGACCTCGACCTGATCAGGTCCGTGTACGCCCCCGGCGGGACGGACCGGCACGGTCCGTTCGACGGCCCCGGGGAAGAGTTCGCGCAGGTCGTCGTGAGCGGCGCCGAGAAGGTGTGGGACCACGTGGGCAACCACCACATCACCAACACCGTGATCGAGCTCGACGGCGACCGGGCCCGCGCCGAGGTCTACTTCCTCGCCTTCCATCCGCACGCAGACAACGGGCCCCCGGAAATGGGCATCATCTCCGGGCGGTACCTCGACCACCTCGAACGGCGCGACGGCCGGTGGGGCATCGTGCGGCGGGTCGTCGTCTCGGACTGGACGCGCGGCGACCTGCCCGGGGCCGAATGGGAGCGCACCAGCGAGCGGGGCGGCTACGTCGGCGGCCGCCGGGGGAGCGGCGACGCGTCCTATGAGTTCTTCGGCTGAGCGCGGCGGCACCGCTTCCGAGCCCGCCGCCGCGGACGCCCCGGCCGGCGGGCCCGCGCTGAGCCCGGACTGGGCCGCGTGGAGCAGGGAGGCGGCCGGCCGGGCCGCGGACGGCTGGCTCGCGATGGTCGAGGAACTGCGCGCGCTCCAGGACGCCGCCGCCGGCGCCGTCCCCCCGGCGGACGCCGTGCGGGAGGCGAGCGCGCTGCTCGCACGGGCCCGGGAGCTGCTCGAAGCGCACCAATCCGCCGCGGCGGACCAGATCTTCGGCCGCCTGCTGGAGCTGCCCGGACGCGGGCAGACCCTCAGCCCGCCGCTGTGGATCACCCGCCACGCGGACGACGAGGTCACCGCCACCACCTGGTTCGGGCCCTTCCACGCGGGCAGCCACGGCGCGGTCCACGGCGGCGCGGTCTCCCTGATGTTCGACGACGCGCTCGGCCGGGTCGCGGACCTGGGCGGAAGACCGAGATCGCGCACCGCTTACCTGCACGTCGACTTCCGCGGCATCACCCCGCTGCGGCGCCGGCTGGCGGTCCGGGTGCGAATGAGCGGGCAGGACGGACGCAAGCGGTACCTGCAAGGCACGCTGCATGACGGCCCGCGCCTGTGCGCGGAGGCCACCGCACTGTTCGTGGAGATGCGCCCGGGACAGCAGTGAGCGTTGCCCCGGGCGCACGACCGATGCCCCGAGGGGCTCTAGGACTGGTCGGTCAGCACCTCTTCGACGGGGACCGGGGCCGAC
>NZ_SMKB01000339.1:0-6052 GCF_004348575.1 Actinomadura sp. 7K534 | reverse complement strand
CGCCCGGGTCATCCACCCCTTCCCCGGTTCTCGTCCCCGCTCAGCGGGCGCCCTTACGCGAGCGCGGCACCGAGCGGAAGGAACCCGATGAAGAAGGCCCACCGCCGGGCGCCGAGACCACGGCGGCCGAGGACGCCGAGGAGAAGGGCCTCCGCAAGCGGCTCGTGTCGCTGGTCGCCGGGAACATGGCGGCGCGGGTGGGGGCACTGGCGTCGCTCGGGCTCGCGACGGTCCTCGTCGCGCGGGTCGGCGGGCCGGAGCTGGTCGGGGCGTTCACGCTCGTCCGGATCCTGCCGGGGCTGCTCTGCCACCTGTCGAACGGGGGGCTCCCGGCCGCCGCGCCCTACTTCCTGGCGCGGGACGAGCGCGGCCCGAGCCGGGTCCGGCCGACGCTCGCCTGGCTGACCGTCATCGGGGCGGTCCTGGCCGCGCTGACCTGGCTCGCGCTGAGCCCGCTGCTCTTCCACGTGTTCTTCAAGTCGTTCGGCGTGTGGGTGACGCTCGCCGCGGCCGTCCCGGCGTTCACGCAGGGGTTCGTGTCCGTCGGGAAGGGGCTGCTCCAGGGGACCGACGACCCGAACGGCGCGAGCCTCGCCATCGCCGTCGAGGAGTTCGTGTTCCTGCCCATCTACGTCGCGATCCTGCTTGCCTGGCACGGGCCGGGCGCGCTCGTCGCCGGGCTCGTCCTCGCCGACCTCGCCGCCGCGGCGTGGATCGCGCGGCGGCTGCGGCGGCGCGGGTTCTTCCGCGGCTGGGGACGGCCCGACGCGCGGCTCGGCAAATCCATCACCGGCTACGGGTTCCGCGGCTACGTCGGCCAGCTCATCGACCTCCTCCAGCTCCGCTTCGACATGGCCCTGCTGGGCGCGCTCGCCGGGCCGAAGGTGCTGGGCGTGTACACGGTCGCCAGCAAGTTCGCGGAGCTGGTGCAGCTTCCGGGGCTCGCGGTGAACTACGTCCTGTACCCCGACTTCGCCAGGGAAGACAAGCGCAGCGCCGCGCGCCGCACCGCCGCGCTCATCCTGCCCGCGCTCGGCATCTCCGTCCTCGCCGCGCTGCCGCTCGCGCTGATCGCCGGGACGGCGCTGCCGTGGGTGTTCGGCGACGTGTTCGACGACGCGGTCGTGCCCACCTACATCCGCCTCGCCGGCGTCGTCACGTTCGGGGTGACCGGCCTGATCATGGCCTACCTGTACGGCGTCGGGCGGCCGGGCGCGGCGTCCACCGGGCAGGGCATCGGCCTGCTGGTCGTCGTCGCGCTCGGCGCCGTGCTGATCCCGGCGCACGGCGCGGAGGGCGCCGCGGTCGCGACGTCCGTCTCCTTCCTCGCCACCACCGCGGCCCTGCTGGCCTGGTTCCAGCACGTCAGGAATAAGGGGTGACCATGTCCGACGACCTCATCGCCCGGCCCGTCGACCCGTCCGGCGGGATCCCGCCCTCGGCCGGCCGCCGGGCGCTCGACATCGCGGGGGCGCTGGCGGGGCTGGCGCTGTTCTCGGTGCCGCTGGTGCTCATCTACGCGCTGGTGCGGCTCACGAGCCGGGGTCCCGGGATCTTCCGGCAGACCCGGGTCGGGCAGGGCGGCCGGCCGTTCACCATCCTCAAGTTCCGGACGATGCGGCAGAACGCCGGCGGCATGAAGGTCACCGCCACCAGCGACCCGCGCGTCACCCGCCTCGGCCGGGTGCTGCGCCGCTTCTACCTGGACGAGCTGCCGCAGCTCGTGAACGTCCTGCGCGGCGACATGACGCTCGTGGGGCCGCGCCCGGAGACCTACGACCTCGCGGTGTACTACGACGCGCGCTGGCGGTGGATCTTCGACCACCGGCCGGGGATGACGGGCATGTCCCAGGTCAGGTTCCGCGACTCCGACGTCCTGCCGCCCGGCGAGGAGGTCGACCTGGCCTTCTACGTCGAGCGGCTCGTCCCGGCGCAGGCGGCGGTCGACGCGGTGTACCTGAGCGACCCGTCGATGCGCGCGACGCTCCGGACGCTGGCCCAGACCGTCTGGTACGTCCTCGGTTTCACCGTCCCGCCGCTGCGGGTATCGGGGGACGGGAACGTGCGGGAGGCGGCGCCGCCGCCGGACACCGCGCGTCCCGCGGAGCGGCCCGGGTCCGCCGCCTAGCGGCACGCCAGAGAGGTTCGCATGCGCTTCCGGAGCGTCCGGTACCTGACCACGGCGGTCGCCGCGGTAGCCGCGGTCATGCTGCTCACCGGCCTCGCGCTCCGGCTGCACACGGGGCCGCCCGCCCCGGAGCCGCCGTACCGGGGGCCGCCCGCCTCACCGGGCACGCCCGCGGCGGAGGCGACCGGCACCCGCCGCATCGCGCTCAACACCGAACCCGCCGACTACCCGCGCCTGCGCGCCCTCGGCTACGACCTGGTGGACGTAGCGCCCGACGCCGAACAGGTCGACGGCGTCCCTCCCGGCATGGAGGCGATGCTGTGGGTCGGCAACTACCACTGTGACGACTTCGTCCTCGGCTTCCAGGAGTTCAAGGACGCCGTCGACCGGTTCGGCCGGGACCCGCGGGTGTTCGGCTGGTACCTGTCGGACGAGCCGAACGCCGGCGACTGCCCCGAGGTCGCCGGGGAGATCCGCCGCCGCGCCGAGTACATCGAGCGGAACGCGCCGGGGCAGGTCTCGTTCGTCTCGCTCACCGACTTCCCGATGGAGCCGCTGACCCCCGGCCGCATTGGCGTCGACCTGTTCGGGCTCGACCCCTACCCCTGCAAGGGCTCGGCGGACGTCCTCGAACGCTGCGACATCGGCGCCATCGACCGCATGGTCCGGATGGCCGACGACGCCGGCATCCCCCGCGACAGGGTCGCGCCCGTCCTGCAGACGTTCGGGCAGAGCTGCTCCGAGGGCGACAAGCAGTACTGGCTGCCGACCCGGGCCCAGTTCCTCGGGATCCTCGCCCGCTGGGACCGCCTCGCGCCGCGTCCCCCGCTGGAGATCTCCTACTCCTGGGGACACCAGGACGAATGGGCCTGCCCCACCCTCGCCGACGCCACCGGCGGCGAGCACCCGGACCTGCAGAGCATCATGAAGGCCCGCAACAGCGGCTGACCCGGGCGGGGATCAGTTCTGGCGAGGATCAGCCTGGCGGGGATCAGTTCTGGCTCGGCCTCTCGCTGACCTGACTCTGCCTGTCGGCGACGGTCGGCTGCTCCGGCCCGGTCGGAATCGGAAGCTCCATCGAGCCGAGCTTCAGGGCCAGCACCTCCATGACACCCACGACCAGAACGAACGCGACGACCATCAGGCCGAGCCTCTTGCGGTCCACCCCGCGCACCCCTTCAAACCCCCAGCTAAACCGGCATAAAACCTAACACACCATGATCCAAAACCCATTCCCGGATGCACCCTCCGTACCCACATCGTTACCGATTTCCGAGCGGTTGGGTTGCGGCGTGTCGTCGTTATGGCGGACCGGATAACAACAACACGCCGCAAGGGAACGCGGGTTCAGACGCGGTGGCTGGTGAGGTTGGCGGCTCTTGCGTTGACGCACTCGCCCGTTGCCAGGTCGAAGGCGAAGTTGTGCGCCAGGCAGTGGATCCGGCCGTCGCGGACGATGGCGCCCACGCTGAGGTCCTCGCCGGCGTGGGGGCAGTAGCGGGGGATGTCGTAGCGGTCGCCGTCGCATTCGACGGTGATGCGCTCGCTCTCGTCGCGTCCGGTCTCGTACTCCTCGACGGCCGTCAGCGCGGGCGCGTTGGCGTGCTTGAGGAGGCCGACCAGGTAGTCGTTGTAGACGTCGGGGTCGCGGTAGAGGCTGACGCGGAACGAGATCAGGAGGTCCTCCCAGGCCATCCGGCCGTCGAGGACGGCGTCGACCCAGCGGCCCGCGGCAGTGATGCGGTAGTGGGGGCGCACGTCCGGGGACGCGTGCGCAACGGTGAGGGCGTCCGGTGCGAAGTCCACGTCCCAGACGCCGCCGTTGGGCCCGGTGACCTCGAAGCGGACGACCATGGCGATCTGGCGGAGGAAGTAGTCGCTGAGGCCGCCCAGGTACGCGAAGTGGGCGGCGAACCGCTCGTAGAGGCCGGGCCCGGGTTCCGGATGGTCCGCGATCACCTCGGCGATCGCGGCCGCGCGGTCGGCGGCGTAGCGGTCGAGGTACTCGCCGGCGTCGGCGAAGGAGAACTCGGCCGAGACCGGGTCGCGGGTGCACTCGCCGGTGTCGAGGTCGAGGACGTCGCCCGGCCTGAAGTAGTCCCAGCGCTGCTGCGGGAGGTGCTCGCGCAGCCATTCGGCGGAGACGTCCGGGTCGCAGAACGCGCCCTCGCGCCGGTCGAGGACCCAGTTGAGGTGGCCGACCTCCGCGTCCAGGAAGCAGGGCGGGCCGGCGAACGGGACGGCGAGCTCCGGCGCGGTCTGCCGGACGAGGCGCTGCACGGAGCGGAGCTTCGAGATCCGCTTGTCCATGGAGATCCGGGCCATCTCCTCGGCCGGGTACTCGTAGCAGATCGGGTGCCAGGACGCGCCGGACGTCTGCACGGCCATCAGGTCGAGCGTGCCGCCCGCCAGGTGCTTGGCGCGGCGGGCCTGCGCGGCGGTCAACCGGGCGTCGTTGCAGTGCAGGATTCCGCGCCCGTCGGCGACGATGAGAAAGGCCGCGTCGTGACACATCGGAGATAGTTCCGGAATCGCGGTGATCCAGGACCCCTGAGTGTCGAGCGGGAATTTCTCCCAGGCGGGCAACTCGATTACCTGGCGGCCGCCGGCGGCGGCGGTCATCCGTTCCCGGAAGGCCGGTCCGGGATAGTGCGGAATGAGGATCCGGGTGCGCTCGGGAAGCCGCTCCAGCACCCAGGGGTCGAAATGATCTAGATGCTCGTGCGAGACCGCGATCCAGTCGGCGTCGAGCAACGCGGCGGTATCGAGATGATCGTTTCTCGGGTACTGGTGCCAGGCTCCGAGAAAGGCCCCCGTCGGAGCGAGCCACGGGTCCGCGAGCAGGTGGAAGGCGGTCGCGTCCACCGCGACCCCCGCATGTCCGAGAAAGGTTACCTTCGGCATGTGGAGACTGTCTCTCCCCGGCCGCTCCGCCGCACCCACAGGAATGCGCAAAGCGGCTACGCCGTAGGGATGAAAGAAAAGGCCGGCGGAGATCTGACTATCGCGACTGAGACGCTTCCATAAAGGACATAGTTTACGTTACTCGCGTGTATGTCCACTTCTGGACATACACGGGTCTGTTGCGGTCAATTGACTGGACACGCGCAGGTGAGCGGGGTGACCGTCTATGGCGGGTGCCGTAAGAGCGAACGGGGGTTCTCATGAGCAACGGGCGGGCTCGGTCGTCGCCGGCGGAGGCTCGGGGGGCCGCCCCGGTGGGAGTGGGGACGCTCACCGGAACGGGTCAGGGCGCCTCCCGCGGCGCCCCCGGGGAGGCGGACGCGGAACGCGCGGAGCGGCTCCTGTGGCGGAGGCGGCTCCGGCACGACATCAGGCACGAGCTCGGCACGATCATCATGCTGGCGTCGGCCGTCGTGGTCGCGGACGACATCGGCGACACGAGCCGGGCCCGCGTCGAGCAGCTCCTCGGCGAGACCCGCTGGCTGGACCATCTGCTGCGGCAGCTCGACGACGGCGACGGGCCCGACCGCGACGACGGCCGGGCGCTGCCCGCCCCGGAGCGCATCCGGGTCGACGACCTCACCGCCGAGGTCGTCACCGGGATGCGCCTCGCGACCCCGCACGAGGTGTGCTTCACCGGCGGCGAGGCGTGGGCCCACATGGACCCGGTCGCGCTGTGGCGCGCGGTCCGCAACGTCCTCGACAACGCGTGCCGCGTCGCGGAGGGGCGGGTCGGCGTCCGGGTCGAGGCGGAGCAGGGCTGGATCGCCATCCAGGTCGACGACGACGGCCCCGGCTTCGGCGCGGACCGCGGCACGCACCGGCCCGGCCTCGCGTCGCTCGGGCTCGGCATCGTCCACGACCTCATCTCCGGCTACGGCGGCAGCCTGGAGATCCGCACCTGCGAGATGGGCGGAGCCCGCGTACGAATGCTGCTACCCGCCGCCCCGCCCCCCGACC
>NZ_SMKB01000338.1:0-6118 GCF_004348575.1 Actinomadura sp. 7K534 | reverse complement strand
GGGCTGGAGTTGCTGGGGCCGCTGGCGGGCGACGGGCGGATGGCGCGGCACCACCGGCTGCACGCCGTCCGGGCGCACCTGCTGGAGATGGCGGGGGACGGTGCGGGGGCGCTGGCGGAGTTCCGGGCGGCGGCGCGGCTGACGACGAGCGTGCCGGAGCGGCGGTACCTGCGCGGCCGCGCAGCGCGCCTCACCGGATGAGGCAGGATGCCCGGTATGAGGGATGTGTTCACGCATCGGCTGCGGGTGCGGTACAGCGAGTGCGACCAGCAGGGCGTGGTGTTCAACGGCCACTACCTGTTCTTCTACGACGTGGCGCTGACGGAGATGTGGCGCGAGGTCGTCGGCGACTACGGGCAGATGGTGGACAACGGCTACGACCTGGTGGTGGCCGAGGCGCGGATCCGGTTCCGGGAGGGCGCCCGGTTCGACGAGTTGCTGGAGGTGTCGATGCCGGTGGCGCATCTGGGGGTGACGAGCATGGTGGTGCGGCCGGTGTTCCGGGTGGAGGGGCGGCTCATCGCCGACGGGGAGGTGCGGCACGTGTTCATCGACCCGGCGTCCAAGACCAAGCGGGAGATGCCGCCGCGGGTGAGGTCGGCGCTGGAGCCCTTCATGGCCGCCCCGGACGGCACCGCCCCGGACAGGACCGGCGCGGGCGGGTCCGGCGCGGAGGGGGCGGGACAGGCGGCCGGCGCGCCGTCAGGCTCGTAGTCGCCTGACGATGACCGTGGCATCGCGCGAATCCCGGATCTGGAATCGGGGTTCCGCCTGACGTGCCCGGCACAGTTCCCGCGCATCCGATTCAAGTGGGTGCCGCTCCCCCGGGGCAACCCTTTTTCAGGGGCGGCCCCGGGGGGTCAGCGGGCGAACAGGGACGCGTAGAGGGTGCGGCCGCCGCCGGTGACGATCTGCCCGGCCAGGTGCGGGGCGGTTACGGTGGACAGCCGCAGGTCGAGGAAGCGGTCCTCCTCGTGGAGTTCGGCGGGTCCGGCGGGCACGTCGGCGAGCCGGCCGGCGATCTCGGCGAGGCGGGCGGCGCGGTCGCTTTCCAGGGCGCCGCGCACGCTGTCCAGGCCGCCGCCGTCCCCGTCGGTCTCCAGGGGCGCGGTGCCGGCGGGCGGGGGCTCGGCGTGCCAGGCGGCGACGCCGTAGGCGAAGCACACCAGCGCGGGCCACATCTCGGCGAAGTAGCCGGGGTCGGGCGCGATCTCCAGGCCGGCGAAGGCCCCGGCGACGAAGAAGAGCGCGCCGACCTGCCCGGGCGCGAGTTCCAGCCGCGAGCGGAACTGGGTGAGCACGGGCCGCTTGCGCGACAGGATCTGCTCCAGGTGCCCGCGGGGCGGGAGCCCGTAGCGGGCGTTGAGGGCGGCGATGTCGTCCCACAGCTTGCCGTAGCCGTGGACGCCGCGCAGTTCCAGGGCGCGGGCGCGCAGCTCGACCGGCAGGACGAAGAACCACTGGTCGGCGTCGGCGAGGTAGCCGCCCTGGGACTCCTGGACGCAGCAGGCGTCCTCGAACATCAGGCTCTGCCCGGGCGCGAGGAACGCCGACCGGCACAGGGCGTGGTTCTGGGCGCGGTCCTGGATGTAGCCGATGTGCAGCGGGACGATCGCGACGCCGGACTCGGCGGTGTTGGCCAGCTCGACCCGCCCGTACCCGGCGACCCTGGACAGTTTCAGGCCGGTGCGGGGCGGGGTGAAGCCGGGGGCGGCGGGCCCGGTGACGGGCACCATGGTCAGCGCCCCGGCCTGCTGGGGGGTGCCGAGGCGGTGCCCGGTCAGGCCGGGCGCGCCGGGGACGAGGGTGTCGAGCGCCGTCATCGTCGTCATGCGGTGCTCCCTTCCGTTGTTCGTGCGGCGCGGCCCCGCCCGCCGGTGGCGGCGGGCGGGGCGCGGGCGCCGGTGCGGGACGCGTCGGTATGGGGGCCGGTCAGGCGGCCAGGCGGGTGGTGAGGACGTCGGCCCGCCGGTCGAGGTCGTCCAGGCGGGCGCGCAGCGCGGTGCGCAGCCAGGGCGCGCCGGCGGCGCAGTGCCCGAACATCCACGGCAGCAGTTCGGCGAAGTCGTCCTGGTGCCAGAACCCGCGGTGCGGCAGGGACGGCGCGGGGGTCCGCAGGGCGAGGTCGTCGCTGCCGGTGAACAGGGCGTGGCAGAACACCACGGGGGTGGTGACGCCGGCGCGGGGCAGGGTCGCCGCGACGCGGGCCAGGTCGCCGGGGAACTGGTTCTCGTACCCGTCGGACACGACCGCGACCAGGTCGGGGGCGGTGCCGAGGGCGTCCAGGACGCCGGTGGCCAGGTCGGTCGCGCCGCGGGGGTCGCGTTCGTCGCCGCCGGCCTCGACGACCTCCAGCCGCGCGCACACCTGCGCCAGGACCATCCGCAGCGCGGCGGCCTGCGACAGCACGGCCCATTCGCGGTCGCCGTAGCCGCGCATGGACGCCGAGGCGTCCAGCACGAGCGCGACGGTCCCCTCGAAGCGGGGGAACGCGGCCGCGGCGGCGGCGACGTAGCGGCCGAGCGCGGCGTACAGGTCCTCGGAGGGGCCGCCCCGGTACAGGTGGACCAGGGTCGCGGCGATGTCGCCGCGGTTGGTGGCGGTGACGGTCCGGGGCCGCTCGCGCGGGGCGTCGACGGGCAGCGGCGCCTCGTGCGGCACCGCCCGCAGCGCGTCCTGCCGTGCGTCCTGCGGGCCGTCGTGGCGGCCGGGCTGGGGCGCGCCGTAGAGGGCGCGGACGCGGGCGGGCGCCGCGGCGGGCGCGGTGAGGAACCGCAGCAGCCGGCGCCGCAGGTACTCCGAGCCGGTGTCGCCCTCCCCGATGCGGCGGGCGCAGCCGCGGGCGGCGGCCTTGCCGAGGGCGTGCTCGAAGCAGTCGAGCAGGGCGGGGCGGCGCGCGGCGATGAGCGCGTCGGCGTCGGGGTGCTCCAGGACGAACCGGAGCGCGGTGCGGGTGGTGTGCTTGTGGTTGGCGCGCAGCCGCCGCAGCGCGAGTAGGACGGTGATGACGTACGCCGGCGGCAGGCCGAGGGTCAGCACGCGGGCGACGCGGGCCGGCACGGCGCGGGCCCGCTCGTCCAGCCCGGCCTGGGAGGCGGCGAGGATCTGCAGCAGCACGCGTGCGCGCTGCCAGGGCCGCACGCCCGGGGCGAGGCCGGCCAGGGCGTAGCCCTCGGGGTCGAGGGTGTGCGCGGCGCGGTGCAGGTCCGCGTCGTCCCAGTGCAGGGTCCCTCCCCTGGGCAGGGTGAGGGGGGTGTCGTGGTTCTGCAGGTGGGCAAGGAGCGTGGGGGTGTCCATGATTGTTCGCCTCCGCAACCATGGAGTGTAGGAATGATCGTGAGCGCCCCGACACTCATTTTCCGCGGGGCGGCCCGCCGCCGGTGCTTTCCGCCGGGCAGGGGCGGGTTCGGCGGCGGTTCAGTGTCCCAGGGCGGGCGCGGCCGCCGTCCCCGGGCCCGTCCCGGAGTCCGCGGCGGTGGCCGGGATGATGCCGGGGGCGGTGGAGCGGGCGGCGGCGCGCTGGGCGATGTAGGCGCCGGTGAGGACGATCACGCCGCCGGTCATCTGCGCGGGGGTGAGCCGCTCGCCCAGCACCGCCCAGGCGATGAGGCCGGCGGCGACGGCCTCGGTGTAGCACAGGGCGCCGCCGACCTGCGCGGGCAGCCGCTGCAGCCCGGCGACTCCGGCGAGGTAGGCCAGGACGGTGCTGACGACGCCGATCCAGGCGACGAGGGTCCAGCCGGGCGCGGTGAACCCGGCGACGGGGACCGGCCCGGGCAGCACGCCCCACGGCAGCGCCCAGGGCGCGGCGAGGACGGTGAGCGCGGCGGCGGCGACGGCGGTGCCCGAGGCGGTGATGACCAGGGGGTCGACCTGCCCGGCGAGGCGGTCGACGATGAGGAAGTAGGCGGCCTGGCAGGCGGCGGCGCCGAGCCCGGCGGCCAGGCCGAGCGGGTCCAGCGACAGGCCCGCCCACACCTGCACGACCATGGACAGCCCGGCCATGGCGACCGCGACGCCCGCGGCGGCGGCGCGGTGCACCGGGACGCGGCGCACCAGCCGCAGCCACGCCAGCACGATCACCGGGCCGCTGAACTCCAGCAGGATCGCCACGCCGACCGGCAGGCGGGACGCGGCGACGAAGTAGAACGCCTGGCAGCCCGCCACGCCCGTCAGCCCGTAGACGGCCAGGAGCCGCAGGTGGGGGCGCAGGCCGCGGGCGGCGGCGCGGCCCCGCAGGAGCACCGCGACCGGGACCAGCACCAGCGCCGCCGTCGCGATCCGCAGCCACACCGCCTGCAGCGGGCCGAGCCCGGCCTCGATGAGCGCCTTGCCGAACGGGCCCGACGCGCCGAAGCACACCGAGGACGCCAGGACCAGGCCCACGCCCCAGGCGCGCGTGCGCGCCGCGTCACCCGCCGCACCGCCCGCCGGCCCCACGCCTCACCCCCGTCGCGCCACCCGCTCCCGCAAGGAGCATCCTGCCATAACACTCCTTACACGTCGACGCGGCCCGGGCGCGCCGGGACGCGGCGCGAGCGGCGATACAGGGACGTGACTGCGGCGATGCCGGACCGGCGACCCGGTGGGACTACTATTCGCCGGATGAGCTGGCAGGCGGCCGGGGCGGGGCCCGGCGGAACCGGAGGCGGGCCGAGCGGGGACCTGTTCGCATCGGTCGAGGGCAACGTGCGCGAGCTGGTCGCCTCCCCCTGGTGGCAGACCGCGCCGCCCGCCGACCGCGCCGGCCAGATCGCCGCGCGGATGCTGTGGGGCGCGGGCGAGTGGTGGCTGTTCGGGGCGTGGGGCCGCTGGTACCGGTGCGGCCTGGACGGCACCTGGCACCCCTGCCCCCCGCCGCCCGCGTTCGAGGACCGCCGCGTCGCGGTGCCCGCGCCACCCGGGGCGGGCACGCCGCCCGTCCCGCCGCAGCTGTTCCCCACCGGCCCGGACCTGGCCGCCGGGCGGGTCGCGCCGCTGGGGTTCCTCGGCCCGGTGCCCGACACCGCGGTCGTGGCGCGCATCTCCCAGGCCCTCACCACCGCGCTCGCGGTCGACCCGAACCAGTTCACCCAGCGCGACCCCATGTTCCAGCCCGGGACGCCCAGCACCGTCGCCGCCGCGTGGGGCGCGCTGCTGTGGTGCGCCGGGTCCCCGGTGGTGCTGACCGAGAACCCGCTGATCGAGTCGTTCGTCCCGTTCCTGACGACCTCGGCGGAGCAGCTGCACTGGATGATGCCGCCCGACTTCGCCACCCTGGCCGGCTACTACATCCACCGCCTCGGCGCCGGTGACGGCGGCGGCGCCGCGCACGTCGCCCGCGTCATGTACGAGGTCGCCGCGGGCCTGCAGGCCGACGCCCGGTTCCGGCCCGGCGCGGACGCGCTGGCGGCGGTGACGGCGGCGTCGCTGCGGATGGTCAACCAGGACATGGCCACCGTCCGGTACGGGCCGCAGGCGATCCTGCAGGAGTGGCGGCGCCGCTGCCCCGCCGAGTTCGCCACGCCGATGCTCCGCGACACCGCGCCCGGCGAGTTCCTGCGGCTGGCCCTGTACGACCTGCAGCAGATCGTCGCGGGGCTGACCGGCCCGCGGCCCGCCCCTCCCGGCCGCGGCCACGACGAGGTCCGCCGCGCGGGGGTCGCGGTGCTGGCGGCCGACCTGCAGGCCGCGCCGGCCGCGCTGCCTGCACTGCAGCGGTGGCTCGACCCCGACAGCGCCCGAACGCTGCAGGCGGTGCTGAACGACCCGGCGAGCCCGCTGCGGTCGCTGTGGCCGCGCGACGGGCGGCTGCCGGAGGCGCTGCGCAGCGGCGACGCCGACGCGCTGGCCGCGCTGCTGGCCACCACCTACACGCTGGGGCTGACGTGGTGCAGGCTGGCGCAGGTCGCGCCGCCGGCGGCGGGGTTCGCGGTGCCGCAGGCGGTCGCGGCGGAGCTGACGTCCCCGGCGATGCACACCCCGCCGTCGACCGACGAGCTTTCGGCGTGGGACATCATCAAGGCGGCCCGCGCCCACATGGCCGCCGAGCGCGCCGCGGGCGGCGACCGTCCGGTGGCGCCGGTGCCCGAGCCGACACAGGACGCGCCGGGCCCGCCGCCCGCGGTCGCGCCCGCCC
>NZ_SMKB01000337.1:0-6202 GCF_004348575.1 Actinomadura sp. 7K534 | reverse complement strand
CCCTGCCCCACCCCCCTTGAAGCTGACGGGCGTGAAGGTGTCCTGGCTGCGGTCGGGGACGCCGTGCGCGGCCATCGTGATGACGTAGCACTGCGTTTTGAGGCAATCGACCTTCCGGCCGTCGCCGTCGGTGTACTTCGCCTTCACCTGGAGGTTCACCGAGAAGCCGCCGGACGCGCTCATCGGCGCCTGCCCCCCGCCGCCCGATCCGCCGGGATGCACCCACTTCGCGGACAGGAAGGAGTTGGAGTTCGTCGACCAGTCCGCGCGGCGCGGCCCGAAGACCACGTACACGCCGAACCTGTTGTTGCGCGCGGGGTCGAAACCGGACCCGCCGACGCTGATCGTCTGGCCGCCCGGGTCGAGGCCCGTGGCGGGGGACACCCGCACCGACGCCGCGAAGGCGGGCTGGGGCGCCGCCACCAGCAGTCCGAAGGCCGCAACGGCCACGGCGGCCCCCCGCCGGGACGCCGCGCCGGCCGACATGAAGTTAGGCAAGGCTCACCTCTTAAAAGTTAGGCAAGCCTAAGCTAATGTAAGCGCGAATCTTGGTAAAGGCCCTGGTGGGCCACGGATCGGCCCCGCGGCGCCTGGCCACGGGCCGCCGGGGAGTAGGGGATTGACAACCCGATGCACGCACCGCACGCCGCCGCACGCCGCACAGCACGCCCCTTCACACGCGCTGCCGCCCCGCTCGCACTGACGGCCGCCGCCGGTCTCGCGCTCGCCCCCGCCGCGTTCGCGGGCACCGGCGAGGCCACCGGGCCGGACGGGCAGACCCTCACGGTCTCGGAGGTGAACGGGCTGCCGGCCGAGGGGGCCACCGTCCAGGTCAGGGGCTCCGGATTCGACCCCCGCAAGGGCATCTACGTGGCGCTGTGCAAGGACAACGGGCCGGGCAAGGCCCCCTCCCCCTGCGGCGGCGGCGCCGACACGTCCGGGACCGCCGGCGCGTCGCAGTGGGTGTCCTCCAACCCGCCCCCGTATGGGAAGAGCCTGGCCGTCCCGTACGGGCCCGGCGGGACCTTCGACGTGCGGATCCGCATCGGGCCCGAGCTGTCCGGCGGCGTCGACTGCACCGAGGTCCGCTGCGCCGTCGTGTCCAGGACGGACCACACACGCGGCTCCGACAGGTCCCAGGACGTCAAGGTCCCGGTGACGTTCGGCGACGGCGGCGGCTTCCCGGCCTGGGGCTGGGCGGCCGCCGGAGCGGGCGGCATCGCTGTGGTCGGCGGCGGCGCGCTGCTCGTGCTGCGCCGCCGCCGGGGCACCGCCGCGCCGTCCGGGGCCGCCGCGTGACCCGATCCTCAAGGGGCGCGGCGGGGCGCCTGGCCGCGGCGCTCACGCTCGGCGGCGCGCTGGTGCTCAGCGGGTGCGGCATCGGGACGACCGGCGTGCGCACGGGCGGCACCGATCCCGCCGCCCGCTGCGGACCCAGCACCGTCGACGCACCCGAGGGCGACCCGCGGCCGGTCGCCGCGTCGCCCGAGCCGGGGCTCCCGGTGACCGTGCGGTCCGCCGACGGGGAAGAGGTGACGGTCCGCGACGCGCGGCGCGTCCTCGCGGTCAACCTGTACGGCTCGCTGGCCGAGATCGTCCACGCGCTGGGCCTCGGCGACCGGCTGGTCGGGCGGGACGTCTCCACCACCTTCCCCGCCGCCCGCGGGCTCCCGCTGGTCACCGGGCAGGGCCACGACCTGTCCGCCGAGGGCGCCCTGAAGCTCGATCCGTCCGTCGTGATCACCGACGAGAGCATGGGGCCGCCGGAGGTGCTGGACCAGCTCCGCCAGTCCGGCGTGCCGGTCGTCCTCATCGACGACGAGCAGACGCTGCCCGCCGTGGGCGAGCACATCCGCGCCGTGGCGGCCGCACTCGGCGTGCCCGGCGCGGGCCGCAGGCTCGCCGCCCGGGTGGCCGGGGAGATCGCGGGCGCCGCCGGGCAGGCGTCCGGCGGCCGCCTCCGCGTCGCGTTCCTCTACCTGCGCGGCAGCGCGGGCGTCTACCTGATCGGCGGGAAGGGCGCCGGGTCGGACGCGATGATCGAGGCGATCGGCGCGACCGACGCGGGCACGGCCGCCGGCCTGTCCGGCTTCCGGCCGCTGACCAGCGAGGGGCTCATCAACGCGGCGCCCGACGTGCTGCTGGTCATGACCGCCGGGCTGGAGTCGGTCGGCGGCGTCGACGGGCTGCTCAAGCTGCCCGGCGTCGCGCAGACCCCCGCCGGGCAGAACCGCCGCGTCGTGGACGTCGCGGACGGAACGCTGCTGACCTTCGGCTCCCGCACCGGGGAGACGATCTCCGCGCTCGCCGACGCCGTCCACAGGCCGTGCTGATGAAGACGGCGACGGAGAAGACGGCACCTGAGAAGGCGACGCCCGGGAAGAAGGGCGCGGACCGCGAGCACCGCCGGGTCCGCGGACCGGTCCTGATCGGAGTGCTCGGCGCGGCGCTGGTGCTCCTGGCGCTCGCCGCCGCCGGCATCGGCCAGGTCAACGTCCCGCCCGACCAGGTCCTCGGCTCGATCATGCACCGCCTCGGGCTCGGCATCGGGCCGCGCCCCACGGCCGCGCAGGGCGACAACGCGCTGTGGATCGTGCGGTTCCCGCGCGTCGCGCTGGCGGTCCTCGTCGGCGCGGCGCTCGGCGCCTCCGGCGCCGTCATGCAGGGCGTCTTCGGCAACCCGCTCGCCGAGCCCGCCGTCATCGGCGTGTCCTGGGGCGCCGCGGTCGGCGCCGCCACCGTCATCACGTTCGGGCTGACCCTCTTCGGCAATTGGACGATCGTGACCGCCGCGTTCGTGTGCGGGCTGGTCACCACGCTCATCGTGTACGCGATGTCGCGGGCGGGGGGACGCACCGAGGTGGTGACGCTGCTGCTCACCGGCATCGCGATCAACGCGGTGGCGAGCGCGCTGCTCGGGCTGCTGATGTTCGCGGCCGGGAACGACGCGCTGCGCGCCATCACGACCTGGAACCTCGGCAGCCTCGCCGGCGCGAACTGGGACGCGGTCGCTACGGTCGCACCGCTGACCGCCGCGGGCCTCGCGGTCGCGTTCGGCTGCGCGCGGCGCCTCGACCTGCTGGCCCTCGGCGAGCGCACCGCCCGGCACCTCGGCGTGGACGTGGAGCGGCTGCGCTTCACCGCGATCCTGGTGATCGCGCTGCTGACCTCGTCCGCCGTCGCGTTCGCCGGGGTCATCTCGTTCGTCGGGCTGGTCGTGCCGCACCTGATCAGGATGGCGGCGGGCCCCGGGCACCGGACGCTGATCCCGGCGAGCGCGCTCGGCGGCGCGGTCGTGCTGGTCGCGGCGGACGTGGCGGCCCGGACCGCGATCCCCTACCAGGAGCTGCCGCTCGGCGTCCTCACGGCGCTGTTCGGCGGCCCGTTCTTCTTCTGGCTGCTGCGCCGCGCCCGGCGCAGTTCGGGAGGCTGGGCATGATCGGCCTGCGGACGCGCCGGGCGCGCCCGCCGCGGCCCGTCCCGGCCGGGTCGGCGGCGATCGAGGTGCGGGGGCTGGGCGCCGAGCGCGGTGCCCGGGCGGTCCTGACCGGGGTCGACCTCACCGTCCGGGCCGGGGAGGTGCTGGCGCTCGTCGGCCCGAACGGCGCCGGCAAGTCCACGCTGCTCGGCGCGATCGGCGGCGACGTCGCGTGCACCGGGGACATATCGGTGGACGGCGCGCCGCTCGCCGCGTGGAGCCACGCGGAGCTGGCGATGCGGCGCGCGATCCTGCTGCAGCGGCAGACCGTGTCGTTCCCGTTCACCGTCGCCCAGGTCGTCGCGATGGGCCGGGCGCCGTGGGCGGGGACGCCGCTGGAGGACGACGACGAGGCCGCGGTCGCGGAGGCGATGCGGCAGACCGACACCGCGGCCTTCGCGCACCGCCCCTACCCACGGTTGTCGGGCGGGGAGCAGGCCAGGGTCGCGCTGGCCCGCGTCCTCGCCCAGCGGACCGGCGCGCTGCTGCTGGACGAGCCGACCGCCGCGCTCGACCTGCACCACCAGGAGATGGTGTTCGGCGTCGTCCGGGAGCGCGCCGCGGCGGGCGCCGCGGCGGTCGTCGTCGTGCACGACCTCGGGCTCGCCGCCGCGCACGCCGACCGCGTCGCGGTCCTCGCCGAGGGGCGGCTCGCCGCCTGCGGCCCGCCCGGCGAGGTCCTCACGGCCGCGCTGCTCAGCGACGTGTACCGGCACGACGTCGAGGTCGTCCCCCACCCGCGCACCGGCCGGCCGCTGATCCTCCCGCACCGCCCCGCATAGGGTGATGGTCTCCACGGGGGGAAACCTGGAAACGTTGAACCGGTCTCCGCCCTGTCCGCGTGCAGTAGGTGTCGCGTCTGCGGCGGGGGACCGGACCAGGGGAGGACGTGCTGACCACCGATAGCCGCATGGAGCGGGTGAACGACGAGGGCGCCGGCGGCGGGCACGCCGGCGGGCCCGCGGAGGAGGCCGCGCGGGAGCCGGGCGGCGACAAGCCGGGCGGCGGGCGGCGGTGGCGCCGGATCGCGGGCCGGGCCTGCACCGTCGCCGCCTTCCTGTTCGTGCTGGCGGCGCTCGTCGCGCCGGCCGAGCTCACCCGGCTGACCCCGGCCGCGTTCGCGCGGATCCCGGTCGAGGGGATCGCGGGCGTCGCCCTGATCCTCGTTGTGCCGGCGCGGGCGCGGCGGTACGTCGCCGGGGCGGCGGGCGCCTTGCTCGGGCTGCTGCTCGTCCTGAAGGTGATGGACATCGGTTTCGAGGCCGTGATGTTCCGGCCGTTCGACCTCGTGCTCGACTGGCCGCTGCTCGGGCCCGCCGTCGAGTTCGTCGAGAAGTCGTCCGGCCGGACGGGCGCGATCGGCGTGCTGGTCCTCGCGGCGGTGCTGGCCGCCGCCGTGGCCGTGCTCATGTCGCTGTCGGCGCTGCGGCTGGCCCGCGCGGCCGCCCGGCACCGCAGGACGTCGGTACGCGCCGCCGCCGCGCTCGGCACCGTGTGGGTCCTGTGCGCGGCGCTCGGCGTCCAGGCGGCCGACGGCCTGCCGGTCGCGTCGAGGAGCACCGCCGTGCTCGCCTACGACCACACCGTGCAGGTCCGGGCCAGCCTGAACGACGGGGAGGAGTTCGCCGAGGCCGCCGCCGTCGACGCCTTCCGCGGCACGCCCCCCGACCGGTTGCTGACGGGGCTGCGCGGCAAGGACGTCGTCCTGGCCTTCGTGGAGAGCTACGGGCGCTCGGCGCTGGAGCACCCCGAGTACGCGGCGCAGGTCGGCGGCGTCCTGGACGCGGGCACGCGGCGCCTGGACGAGGCCGGGTTCTCCGCGCGCAGCGGCTGGCTCACCTCGCCCACCACGGGCGGCGGGAGCTGGCTGGCGCACGCGACCCTGCTGTCGGGCCTGTGGGTCGACAACGAGCAGCGCTACCGGACCCTCGTCAACAGCGACCGCTTCACCCTCAACCAGGCGTTCCAGCGGGCGGGTTCCCGGACGGTCGCGCTCATGCCGGCCATCACCCGGACCTGGCCCGAGGGCGGGTTCTTCGGCTACGACAAGGTGTACGACAGCCGCAACATCGGCTACCGGGGGCCGCGCTTCGCGTTCGCCACGATGCCCGACCAGTACACGCTGTCGGTCCTCCAGCGCAACGAGCTCGCGGCCGGCGACCGCGCCCCCGTGATGGCGGAGGCGGCCCTGGTGTCGAGCCACGCGCCGTGGGCCGCGATCCCCCGCCAGGTCCCGTGGGACCAGGTCGGCGACGGCTCGGTCTTCCAGGGCATGGGCAAGGGCGACGACGCGCCATGGCCCCCGCCGGACGAGATCCGCGGCGAGTACCGCAAGTCGATCGAGTACACGCTGAACACGCTCATCTCCTACGTGGAGACCTACGGCGACGACGACACCGTGCTCGTCTTCCTCGGCGACCACCAGCCGTCCCCGGTCCTCGCGGGGCAGGGTGCGAGCCGGGACGTGCCGATCACGGTCGTCGCCAAGGACGAGGCGGTCCTGGCGAAGATCTCCGGGTGGGGCTGGCAGGACGGGCTCAAGCCCGCGAAGAACGGCCCGGTGTGGCCGATGCACGCGTTTCGCGACCGATTCCTCACGGCTTTCGGCGGCTGATCCGATTGGCGGGACGGCATTCCGGGAATGGTCAATGACGATCAGAATCCGCAGGTGCCCGACCCACCCCCCGCCAACTCCTGTGGAAGGCTCAGCATGCCGTACCCACC
>NZ_SMKB01000336.1:0-6242 GCF_004348575.1 Actinomadura sp. 7K534 | reverse complement strand
GGTCGGGGTGCGGGACAGCAAGGACCCGGACGGGGGACACCTCACCCTGACCGTTGCTCAGTTCGCGAGCATGATCGAGCAGGTCAAGCGGCACCCGGCCCGCTGATCGTCCCGTCCGGCCCGACCATCGACCGGGGTGTCATGCCGCGACGGAGCGCTCGATGTGCGGGCGCAGGGCCGCCCGGAGCTTCTTGGTGTCGGGTTCTTGGAAAGTGACGCCGCTGGAGTCGTCCGCCTCGTGGACCGCCGTGAATCGGCGGTGTCCTGGTAGACGCAGGCGACCAATTGGGGGCCGGGGGGTGAGCCGTCCTGGCCCGGTTTCCATCGGTCAGGGACGTCCACGTTCCCCACCTCGGCGTACCGCAGGTTAAATGCCACCGGGTGGGGGCCGCCGCCCCGATAGGGCTCGCCGCTCTCCGCGTAACCGGTGTCGGGCCGCGCTGCGCCGCCGGGACGCTCGGGGCAGAACTCGGACTCGGCCGCCAGCGGCGTGGGCGGATCGTCCAGCATGCCCGCCAGCTGAACGCCGCCCAACGTCGCCGCGACGCCGACTCCCAGGACGGCGAACGCCCATCGATCCGACCTGCGCATGCCGACCATTCTGCAGAGGCCGCGACCGGTCGCCTACTGCGCTTCGGAAGGTGTTCGGGACGTGCGTCGGGGCAAGACGATCGCGATCAGGACGGCGCCGAGCCCGACCGCGCACGCCGTCCAGCCCGTCCATTCGGGGACCCTGCCCAGGGCCACGGAACTCGCGGGCCGCACACGCAGCCCGGCGGTGCTGGCGCGGTTTCCTAGGACGCGCGCCTCGAAGTGGTGCGCGTTGTCCGGGGGCGTCCCCGACGACCGGCGGAGGGAGCGGTACTCGGCCCGGGACATGGTGACCCCGCCGTGCACCGTCTTACCGTCGAGCGTCCAATGCCCGCCGCACGTGTAACCGGACAACGTGCAGGTTGTCTCGTCCGGGATGGCGACGCGGGCCGGTTCGCCGTACTTCCAGACGTATCCGGGCTTGTCGCGCTCGATCGAGCCGATGATCGCCAGGACCCCTACCGACAGGCACGCCCCGACCAGGACCGTCGCCGCCACGAGGCCCCACCGGTCGGCCATGGCGCCGACCGCGACGGTGACCGGCGCCAGCACGAAGACCCCGACGAACCCCAGCAGGATGGAAAGAAGGACCAGCCCGGCGAGCCGCCCCCCAGGGTTCGCCAGCAGAACCCACTCCGCGAGCGCTAGCAGCAGAATCCCGAGAGGCACGGCCCACAGCAGGATGCGTTTCACGACCCTTCCTCCTGTGGTCCGCGCTCTGCCGAGGCCGAGAACTCCCCGAAGCCAGGCGATCACGGTAAACCATCACCCCCGGCCATCGCCTCCCCCGAATACGCACCGGCCGTACGAAACACCCCTTCAACGGCCGACAAACGTGCAGGTCACCCAAGGGGGCGACGGTGCCGCTGTTCACAAGGCCGATGAATACAGTCCGTATGTCAGTGGTCGCACTTAGTGTCTGCGTCATGCCTTCGAGTAATCACGAGCTGCCGTTGGAGATGGTCCGCAACCGGCCGCAGCTCACCCCCACGACCTGCAAGCTCCTGGAGGAGATCGTGAACGTCGCCGGCTATGAGTGGCAGTCCGAGTTCGCCAAGACCCACCGGGGCGAGGGGCGCGCGGAGGGCGAGGCCAAGGCTGTCCTGCTCGTGCTCGGCGCCCGCGGGATCACCGTCCCCAACGAGATCCGCGAGCGCGTGACGAACTGCACCGACATCGACCAGCTCGAACGCTGGGTCCAGCGCGCCGCCGTCATCGACAAGGCCGAAGACCTCCTCGAATAGCCTGGAATCGCCCCGGTGGCTCAGATCTGGCCGGACGTCGTCTAGCGGTCGCGTCAATCGGCCAGGGCGCGGCGCAGGACGGCGCCGAGTTCGGCGATCTGCCGTTGCGACACGTCGGCGGACAGGATCGCGTGCGAGCCGTGGAACGTCCCTGGCCACTGGTGCAGTTCGACCGTGACGCCCGCCTGGAGCAGGCGCAGCGCGTAGTCGATGTCCTCGTCGCGGAGCGGGTCGAACTCCGCGGTCGAGATGTACGCCGGTGGCAGGCCGGACAGGTCGTCGGCACGCGCCGCGGCCGCGTCCGGGGTCGCGGGAACGTCGCCCAGGTAGTGCCGCCACACCGCGGTAAGGCTGTCGCGGTCCTGCCAGGGCGTGTCCGTGAAATTGCGCTGCGACCACGTCTCCTGCCGGTCGTCCAGCACGGGCTGATTGAGCAGCTGGAAACGGATCGGCGGCCCCTGCTCGTCGCGTGCCCGCAGCGCCGCCCCGGCTGCGAGGCCCCCGCCGGCGCTGTGCCCGCCGATCGCGATCAGGTCCGGGGCGATGCCGAGATCGGCGGCGTTCTCGGCGGCCCACGCCAGCACGGCGTAGGCGTCGTCGAGCGCGGCCGGGAACCGGTGTTCGGGGGCCTGGCGGTAGTCCACCGAGATCACCACCGCGCCGGACGCTCCGGCGAGCCGGGCGGCGGTCGGGTGCTCGGTGTCCAGGTCGCCGACGATCCAGCCGCCGCCGCGCAGCCAGACGATCGCGCCGTGGGCGCGGCGCGGGCGGTAGATCCGCACCGGGACGTCCGGGTCGGCGGGCACCATGTGGTCCTCGACCTCCAGGCCCTCGGTGCCGGGGGCGGACGCCGCCGTGATCTCGCGCGGCGCCGCGGCGGCCAGTTCGGCGAGCAGCTTGCGGGCGGCGATCGGATCGGTCATGTCGGCCTTGGGGATGAGCGGGAGGAATGCAGCGAGTTCGGGATCCATGACATCCATCCTCGTGACGGCCGGCACCGGGATCATCCGCCGTCCGTCGCGCATTCCGCCCGAATCACGCGACGACCGTGGCCTTATCCTTCGGACATGGAGGCTCTGGCCGTCCGGCTGTCGGGACTGGACTCGTACGCCGAGGGCGCGATCCGCGTCGTCGTGTTCTACGACACGCTGATGCGCCGGCGGGTGGATCTTCCGGCGCTCGTGCGGGCCTCGGCGGGCCTGGCCGAGTGCGTGGCCGGCATCCGGATCCACGGGACGGGACAGGTCGTCCGTGCCGCGTCCGACGGCGGGCCGGCGCCCGGCCCCGCGCCGCCCGCGTCCAGTGCCGTGCCCGTCATCCTCGACGAGGAGGAGATCGGTACGGTGTGGCTGGAACGTCCCGGCCCGCCCATCCCGCTGGACGAGGTGCTGCTGGACCGGCTCGCCATCGCCGCCGCGGCCGTCCTCGAACGGTACGGTCCGGCCCGCACCACCATGGCCGACCCCGCCCTCGTCGAACTGGCGATCAGCGCGGACGGCGACCAGGCGGCCAGGGCACGCGCGCTGCGCCTGCTCGGGTTCGCCGCCTCCTCGCCGTTCCGTGTCGCCGCGGTGCGGTCGGCGCTGCCCCTCGACCAGGTCGCCGGGCTGGTGTGCCCGTCCCGTCCGGTCAAGGCGGCACCGCTCGACGGCGTGGGCGTCATCCTGGCCGGCGCCATCGACGCGTCCCGGTTCCCGCCGGACGTGCGCGCGGGCATCGGTGCCGCCGGGAGCCCCGACCGCTCCTGGCGCCAGGCCCGCACAGCCCTTCGCTTCACCGCGCCCCGGCGCCCCGTCGTCCACCACGACGACCTCGGCGCTGTGGCGCTGCTCGCCCAGATCCCGCCGGACGCCATGCGCGGCAACGCCGACGTCGCCGCGATCGAGCGCTTGTCTGCCGAAGACCTGGAGACCCTGGACGCCTACTGCGCCACCGGCTCCCTGCGCCGCGCCGCCGACATCCTCCACCGGCACCACAGCAGCATCGCCCGCCGCCTCGACCACATCGGCAGGACCCTGGCCATCGACCTGACCGCCCCCACCGGCTTGACCCGGGTCCGCCTCGCCCTGACCGCCTGGCACCTCCTGAACAACTGAAGCACTCGCGGGATGACGGACCGGTCGCGGCTTTCGCAGGCCCACGGCACCGCGGAGTGCATCCAGCAGTCGTGTGACGAATTCTTTGGACAGGTCGTTCATATCGATCATGAAGGTGTGCGTCGCGCCGCCACCGCTCGCGTACAGGCTGGAGAACGACGTACCGCCCAGCAGCATCGGCGCCCACCGCCATCGAGGCGGCAGGGCGGCGAAGTCGGCGGCGAGGCGACAGCATCGGGCGCGAGATCCGCTACATCGTGGGTCCGGCCGTGCAGTGGAGCTGGGGGAGCGTCAGCGGTAGTGATCGGCGACGGTGGTGAAGGCGGCCTTCGGTTCCCAGGGCATGTCGGGGTAGGTGGTGCCGTGGCCGTTTTCGAGGACCTTGACGATGCCGTAGCTCGCCAGATCCAGGTCGTCGCGCGGGTCTCCGCCGGGGCGATGCGGGTGGTCGTTGAGGGCGAAGATGAACACGAAGGCGCTGTCGACACCTTCGGCCTTGAAGATGTCCAGCAGTTCGTCCAGGTAGGCGGCCTGGCCGGCTTCGTCGCGGGCGTACTCGCCGTTCAGCCGGACGGGCACGCCGGTGTCCTCGTCGTACTCGACGATCTCCAGCCCGCGTGCGCCCATGTCGCCCGCGCCGCGGAAGCAGGCGGAGCCGAACTCGGTGATCGCGACCGGCTTGCCCTGCGCGACGAGCGTGCGGACACCTTCGCGGAACTTGTCCGCGATGTCGGCCGAGCGGTAGAGGTCCATGGAGATGATGTCGAAGGGCGTCCAGTCCACGAAGTCGAGATGGATGGCCGCATAGGTGACCCGGCCGCCGAAGCGTTCGCGAACGAGCCGCACGGCGTCGCCTAGGAAGCCGTTCACGCGGCCACTGGCCTCGGTGATCAGGTCCCGTAGCCGCTCCGGCCCGCTCAGCAGCCCGACCCGCTCGGCCAGCGAGTCGCCGGGGAGAAATCCCTTGTTCATCAGACTCAGCTCGGCACCCGTCACGAACACCACGTCCGCGCCCCGCCGCCGGAGCCGTTCGGCGCGTTCGGCGCAGTCGGCGAAGAGCGTCAGCATCTCCTCGCCGGTCAGCTCCAGCGGATAGGGCGAGAACCAGACCTCAAGGCCCAGGTCGGCGGCCAGTGTGGCGGCCAGTTCCAGCCGGTCGGGATCGCCGCCGCTGACTCGGACGGCGTTGCAGTGCAGGTCTTCCCGGATTATGCGGAGTTCGCGCTCGGCTCGCGCCGGGTCGAAGCGTTCGCGCGAGTTCCGCCCGTCGCGGACGAAGCCGGTGTCGTAGGTGATGCCCTTGGCGCGCATGGGGGTCCCCTCTTCCAAATAGGGTACGAATCGTACCCTATTTGCCCTCCGTGCGGCGGCGGCACCAACCTTGGCGAGGAACCGGCGGTACCGGACACGGGGACGAGGCATGGTGGGCGATCCGGAGAAGCGAGCAGGGGATGGGCAGACGCGGCGCCGTGGTGCCGTCCTGGAGGAGGCGATCCTCGACGCCGCCGTCGCCGAGCTCACCGAGTCCGGGTTCTCTGGATTGACCATGGACCGGGTCGCCGAGCGCGCCCGCACCAACAAGAACGCGATCTACCGCCGCTGGCCGAACCGGCTGGCCCTCGGCATCGCCGCCTACGGGCGGCTGGCCAGGACCGTCCAGCCGCCCGACACCGGCAATCTGCGCGACGACGTCCTTGAGCAGCTCCGCCGGGCGAACCGCCACTGGAGTTCGCCGCTCGGCTCGATCCTGCGGGACCTGCTCTCGGCCGCCGGCGGGGCGGCCGAGCTCGTGGCGCGGCTACCGGACCAGTCCGCCGACGCCGTGGCCGCCCCCTGGCTGACCATCCTCGAACGCGCCGTGGCCCGCGGGGAGGTCGCCCCGGAGGCACTCCACCCCCGCGTCGCGACAGTGGCGATCGTCCTGTTGCGCAACGAGTTCGTGGTGCGCGGCGTCCCTACCGCGCCTGATGAGGTGCTCGTCGAGATTGTCGACGAGGTGTACCTTCCACTGGTGCGCCGGCGAGCCACGCCGGACTGACCTCCTTGCGCGGGGCCATGGACTGGGAGCCGAAATCCCAGCCGACCGCCGACACCGGCCTGCGGGAACTCCCGGGGCCGTCCGCGCCGGGCCGGGGCATCGGATGCTGTCAGCCGTGCGCGACGTGTCGGGCCCGTCTTGGTGGGGCTGAGCTGAGGTCCTAGGTCTATGGGACCTGGGGGGTCGGGGCTCGTGGCCGATGTGCTGGGGCGTGGGGTTCAGGACGATTAGGGCATGACCACGACCTTTGAAGCTACGGGTAAGGCGTCGGGG
>NZ_SMKB01000335.1:0-6249 GCF_004348575.1 Actinomadura sp. 7K534 | reverse complement strand
GGGCGGGGCCGGCTCCGCTGCCGTTCCGGGCGCTGACGGTGCCCCGGCTGGCGGCGAAGATCCGGCAGGCCGTCCAGGATCAGGGGCTGGCCGACCGGGCGGACGAGCTGGGACGGCGGATCCGAGCCGAGGACGGCGTCGGACGGGCGCAGGAGATCATCGACTCGCTCCTTCGTTGACTGTCATCCAGGACGTCGGCTGAGCGGGCCGGTCTCCGACATGGCGTCGGCGGTAGATGAGTCTTATGGGCTGGACAGGCGAAGCTTGCCTTCGAGTTAGGTCGGTCCGGACCTCGGTGGGTCCCCCGATCCCGGCGCTCGCCCGGAGCACTTCATGGTGGCCAGGACGACCGAGACCGGCCGCGCCAAGCAGTTCCGCCGCGGCATCGAGCAACTCGCGCCTCGGTGACGGGCGGCGGTGCCTTAGGGGGTGTCGTCTTCGACTTCGCCCCAGCGCCAGCCCGTGCCGTCGGGGTTGGGGATGATCGCCCGCTTGGTGCGCCGGGCGGGAGGCGGGGCGGGGTCCGGCTGCGGAGGGCCGTCCGCCCACGGGTTCCACGGCTCTTCAGACGGCCGGTCCTCCGAGGGCGGCGTCCTGAAGACCAGCTTGGGCGGTTCGCCGCCGGGGAGGTCGTTCACGGGCGGCTGTGCGGCGGGGCGGAACGCCTCGTTCGCGTCCCTCCGCGGCCGGGCCGGCGGCACGTGCGCCGACTCCGGCCCCGCCGCCGAGGACGGCCGGTAGGCGCCCGGCGGCGTCGGTACGCCGCCGAAGGACTGTCCGGGCGCGCCGTTCGGGGCGGCGGGCCGCGCGTCAAAAGCGCCGGGCGCCGCTTCGGGGCGGCCGTGCCCGCCTGCCGAGGCCGCGCCCCTGGGCGCCGGACGTGGTTCCCCGGGGGCCTCTTCCCAGTGGATGGCGTACGGGTAGGGCTGCTCGTCCGGCAGGCGCGGCGGGACGGCGGGGACGGGCGGCCCCAGGACGGAGCTGCGTTCGCGGAGGTCCATGCGGGCGTGCAGGCCGGCGAGGAAGCCCGGCAGCCACCAGTTCGCGGCGCCCATGAACCGCATCGTGGCCGGGACCAGCAGGGAGCGGACGAGCACGGCGTCCACGACGACGGCGACGAACATGCCGACGCCGATGAGCTTGACGACGGTGATGCCCGCCGTGCTGAACGCGCCGATGACGACGAGGAAGAGCAGCGCGGCGCTGGTGATGATGCTGCCCGTGTGCTGCATGCCGCGCGCGACCGCGGCGCGGTTGTCGTGGGTGAGGTCCCATTCCTCGCGGATGCGGCTGAGCAGGAAGACCTCGTAGTCCATGGAGAGGCCGAACACGACCGCGAGAATGAGGATCATGCTGGTGGCCTCGACGCCGCCGGTGGGGGTGAAGTCGAGGATCCCCGCGAGGTGGCCGTACTGGAAGCCCCACACGATCGCGCCGAACGAGGCGCCGATCGACAGGACGTTCATCGCGATGGCCTTCAGCGGCAGGACGATCGAGCCGAAGAACATGAACAGCAGGATGAACGTGGCGACGCCCACGACGAGCGCCATCTTCGGCAGGGATTCCATCAGGCTGGACATCAGGTCCATCTGCGCGGCCGTGCTGCCACCGACGTCGATGTGCATCGGGTAGCCGTCCTTGGCCAGGTGCATCCCGCGGATCTCTGTGACGAGGTCCTGGGCACGCTGGTCCATCGGCTCGTACTTGTGCGTGACGGAGATGCGCACGCCGCCGTACGTGCCGGAGTAGCCGGTGAACTGCGCCTCCGACACACCGGGGAGCGACCCCAGCTTCTTCCTGAAGTCGTCCAGGTAGGGAGGGATGGGGTCGTTGCCGCTGGGCGTCCAGTCGCGCGGGATGAGGTCGCCGGAGACGACGACGTCGATGGGTTCGGCGGACCCGTTGGGGAAGTCGGCCTTGATGGTCTCCACCACGGCGCGGGTGGGGCTTTCCTTGGGCAGGACGCGGGCATCCACGCTGCCGAACTGGACGTTCAGGAACGGCACGAACATCACGCCCAGGATGACGATGACGATCGTGAAGTAGGGCAGCGGGTGCTTCATCACGCTCTGGCCGAGGCGGTACCAGAACCCGCTGTTGGGGTCTCGCTGCGCGCGCTTGGCCGTTGGCCGTCGCCACGGCATCCGGCCGAATTCGACACGCGGCCCAAGGATCGCCAGGAGCGTCGGCAGCAGGACGGTGGCGCCGAACACCGCGACCATGACGGTGGCGATGCCCGCGAGCCCGATCGTCCGGAGGAACATCTGCGGGAAGAGCAGGAGGCCCGCGAGGGCGGCCGAGACGGTGATGCCGCTGACCACGATGGTGCGGCCGGCGGTGGCCATGGTGGCGGACAGGGCGCTCTGCCTGATGGGACGCAGGGCTTCTCTGTACGCCCTCTTCGCGGCCTTGCGCGACTTCCGGTCGCGTTCCTGTTTCCAGGGTTTGCCTGCCGCGATCCCCTGCGCGGCCATGCCGCGCCCTAGCTCCTCGCGGAAACGACTGATGATGAACAGCGAGTAGTCGATCGCCAGACCGACGCCCATCATCGTGACGACTTCCAAGGCGAAGGACGTCACGTCCGTGGTGTAGGTGACCACGTGCAGGACGGCCAGTCCGCCGATCATCGAGAAGACGGCAACGATGAGCGGCAGGAACGAGGCGGTCAGTGCCCCGAACAGGATGATGAGGAGGATGAGCAGGGGCAGCGCGGTCATCAGCTCCGCGCGGATGATGTCGTTGACGACCTGCTTGCCGAACTCCTCGCCGAGAGGCACGCTGCCGCCGAACTCGACGGTGAGCCCTGGCGCGGCCAGGCGGTCCTTGATGGCGTGGTAGTTCTCTATCTGGGCGGCGCCGTCGTCGCCGTGCAGTTTCACCGCGACGAACGTGGAGCGGCGGTCGCGGGAGGCGAACGTCTCCGCGGCCTTACCGTCGAACGACCAGTACGAGATGATCTCTTCGACGTTGGCCTTGGGCAGGCGCGCGATGGTGGTGACCACGCTCGCCTGGTAGCGCGGGTCGTCCACCGTCATGGTGTCGCTGCTGTAGAGGACGAGGACGTCGGGGTTGGTGCTGCCGAAGTAGGTGGCGCCGAGCTTGGCGACGAGCGTCGAGGAGGCGTCGGGGTCCTCGAAGCCGCCCTCCTTGAACTTGGAGAACACGCCGAGGCCCCATACGCCCGCGACGCACATCATGGTCAGGATCAGAGCAAGGCTGGTCCAGCGTCGCCGGTGGATGAGACGCCCCAGCCCCGAAAGCATGATCCTCCTGTGTCGTCACGGCCGCGCGGGGCCGCATCGCCCCGGCGGCCCGTCGCTCGCCCCGGACCACCGGCCACCGGCCACCGGCCGCCGGCCGCCGGTCGTCCGTCCAGGACGGCACGTTCGTCCAGGATGGCACGTTCGCCCATCCCGGACGGGTGCGCCCCTTGCGCCTACTTACGAGACGCCAGACGAGCCTCTGTCGTTGGCAGCCCGCCGTCAAGGTAGCGCTGACGCGTGGCCGCACGAGCGATCTTTCCGCTCGACGTACGGGACACGCCACCCGGTTCGATCAACACGAACTCGTGGACGCTCATCTCATGCTCGATGTTGATGGCGCCCCTTACGGCCGACTCCACCTCGTGGAGGTCCAGCCGTCCGAGCGGGACGCGGCGGTTGCGCTCGGCGACGACCACCAGTCGCTCGGTCTCCTCGCCAGGCAGCGCGAACGCGGCGACGTGATCGGGGCGGATCGCCGGGTGCGCCTCCTGCGCGGTGACCTCGATGTCCTGCGGGTAGTGGTTGCGGCCGTCCACGATGATGAGGTCCTTGATGCGGCCTGTGACGTACAGCTCGCCCTCGTGGACGACGCCGTAGTCACCGGTCTTCATCCAAGGCCCGGACGGCAGATCCCCAGGCTCGGACAGTTCGCCGCCGAACGTGTCCTGGCTGCGCTCGGAATTGCGCCAGTAGCCGGGAGCGGTGTTGGGGCCGTGCACCCAGATTTCGCCGACCCTGCCGTCCGGCTGCTCGACGCGGGTGTCCGGGTCGACGATCGCGACGATCTGCCCGCACGGCCGCCCGCACGACACCAGGGCGCTGGCCCGCTCGGAGTCCTCGCCGCAGAGCCGCAGCTCGCCCTGGGTGAGCGCGTCCCGGTCCACGGTGATGATCTTCGGCGGCGCGTCCTCGGCCGCCGCGGACACGAACACGGTGGCCTCGGCCAGGCCGTATCCCGGCGCCTGCACGCCCGGGCGCAGGCCGGCGGGCGCGAACGCGTCCGCGAACATCGTCAGCGTGGACGTGCGGATCGGCTCCGCGCCGTTCAGGCACGTCGTCAGCCCGGACAGGTCCAGCTGGGCGATCTTCTCCGGCGTCGCCTGCGACGCGACGTACTCGTAGGCGAAGTTGGGGCCCGCGGTGTAGACGTTCTTGCTCGGACGCGCCGCGATGAGTTCGAGCCACCGCATCGGGTTCATGATGAACGAAACGGGGTCGGTGTAGATGGCGTGGTCACCGCGCACCAGGGGCAGCGCCATGGTGGCGATGAGGCCCATGTCGTGGAACAGGGGCAGCCAGCTCACCAGCTCGGGGTTGGGCTTCTCCGGCGCCCATCCGGCCCAGAGCTGCGCGGCGTTCGCCGTGACGTTCCCGTGGGTGATCTCCACTCCGGCGGGGCGGCGCGTAGAGCCGGACGTGTACTGCAGGTAGGCGAGGTCGTCGAACGCGACCGGCTCGTCCTCCCACCGGTCCGCGAGGGAGAGGTCGATCTCGTCCGCGAACACGATCTCCTTCGGGTTCGGGACGTCGTGGTCGGCGAGGAACTTCTCCACGTGCGGCAGCGCGTTCCGCGTCGTGACGATGACCGCGGGCTCCGCGTCGGCGTAGGCGCCGATCAGCCGGTCGGCGTGGCCGGGCAGGTCGGGCGAGAACAGCGGCACCGCGATGACGTGCGCGTGCATCGCGCCGAGCATGGTCATCATGTATTCGAGGGTCTGCGGGAGCAGCAGCGCGGCCCGCTCGCCCGGTCCGGTGACCTGGCGGAGCGTCACGGCCGTCGCCCGCGCGTGCCGCTCCGTCTCGGCCCAGGTCAGCGTGACATGGGCGCCGGACGGGTCGGTCGAGTAGTCGACGAAGGTGTAGGCCGGGGCGTCCGGCTTCTCCTTCGCCCACCTCGCGACCCGCTCGATCAGCGGGGTGCGGCCGGGACCTCCGGGCAGGAGGTCGGGGAGCAGCGAGCCCAGTGCCATTGATCAATCTCCCGAGGGGGACGGGCCGGGCGAGGCCCAGGGGGATGCTACGGCCGGACTGACGCTCCGGCCGGACGACCGTGTCCGGCACCCGGGCGACCGGCGATGATCGTCAAGCTACCCGATGGTAGTCAGTGCGCGATATTAGCCCTCGGTCACATTCGCCAAAGCGGGCTTTGTCACCGCCGTGACAAGAGGAAAACCCCCATTAACAGGGCGCCGTGCACCCCGTCACCGACCGTGCCCGCCGCTAATGATCACCGGAGAAGATCTGCTGCATGATGCCCCTGCGGTGCCGTCCCTGGTACGTCGTCTCCGGGTTGACGTCGTCCGGAAGCGCCGCGAGGTAGCGGCTCTCCGCGTCGATCAGCTGTTCGAGTTCCCCGCGATCCAGAAAGACGCCCTTGCATCCCGGGCATTCCTCGATCACGACCCCGTGGCGTTCATGTGTGCCGAGCGCGGATTCGCACTTCGGGCAGCGCAGCGTCGCGTCTGACATACCGGATCCCCTGTCCGTCACGACAGCGTTGACTGGTCAGGCGGTTAGCTTACTGACAGAGCCCCCCAATTGGGACGGTACCGGGACAATCATCCACGGATTCGGTTGCCCGGGTCCGGCGGAGCCCCGTTCGGCTCGTCCCCGGGCCGCCCCGGAAACGATCACGTCAGCGCGCCTTCCGGCTCCGCGGCCGCGGCGCGGTACAGCGTGACCCGCCGCCGCCACAGCCCGACGCAGGCGATGCCCCACAGCAGGCCGATCTCGGCCACGAGCGCGACGCCGACGACGATCGCCCAGTCCGTCTCGTCCTGCTCGCTCATCGCGGTCGGGGACATCAGCGTCATCCGGCCCTCGCCGGCCCGTGCCGGGCCGGCCTGCTCGGGAGCGGTCAGGGGCGGCGGCAGCGGGATGTCGCCCGGTCCCGGCGCGCTCGGCGCGGGGACGGACGGGGCGCCAGCCGGGAGTTCCGGCAGAAGCGGCTCCGGAGCGCCCGGCGCCTCCGGCCCGCCCCCCGGAC
>NZ_SMKB01000334.1:0-6325 GCF_004348575.1 Actinomadura sp. 7K534 | reverse complement strand
CCGCCGAGGGTGCGAGCATCATCGTCCTGCCGGAGTTCTGCAACCGCCTGTCCTGGTATGCGGACAGAGCGGAGGCCCTCCGGCACGCCTGCACGCCCGACGGCCCGTTCCTCACGGCGATCCGGGAACGGGCGGCGGCGCACCGCACGTACGTCAAGGTCAACGTGACCCTCTCCAGCGGAAGCCGGGTCACCGTCAGCAGCCTGCTCTACGGGCCGGACGGCGCGCTCCTCGGCCGCTCCGACAAGCTCACGCTGATGGGCGCCGAGGGCGACCACCTCGACCCCGGCACCGCCGCCGGCCCCGTCGTCGCCACCCCGCTCGGCCGGCTCGGCATGTACGCGTGCATGGAGGGCGTCACCAGCGACGTCCCCCGCGACCTGGCCGTGCGCGGGGCGCAGGTGCTCCTGAACAGCCTCAACTCGTTCGCCACCGACGAGGCCGGCCTGCACGTCCCCGTCCGCGCGGCGGAGAACAGGGTGTGGGTGGTGGCGGCCAACAAGGTCGGCCCGCTGCTGCCGGGCGACCTCCTGCCGGCGATCGCCGAGCGGCTCGGCGTCCCGGCGGGCCTGCTGGACGGGGCGGGCGAGAGCCAGATCGTCGCCCCCGACGGGACGGTCGTCGCGAAGGGGCCGCGCACCGGCGAGGCCGTCGTCGTCGCCGACATCGACCCCGCGCTCGCCGACCGCAAGACCCGCCCGGACGGCACCGACCTGTTCGCCGCCCGCAGGCCGAGCCTGTACGCCCCGATCGTGGCGCCGCCGCGTCCCCGCGCCGCGCCGCCCGGCGACGCGAAGGTGGACGTCGCCGCCGTCCGCTCGCCGGACCTGGTGCGGGACGCCGCGTCCGCGGGCGCCGAGCTGGTCGTCCTGCCGGAGCTGGCGTTCGGCGCGGACGCCGACCCCGGCGCCGTCGTCTCCGCGCTGGCCGCCGCGCTCCAGGGCACCACCGCGCACGCGGTGACGAGCGTGCGGGCGGGCGCCGCGCACGCCGCCTACCTGGTGAACGCCGACGGCCTCGCCGGAAGCCAGCACCAGCTGCATGCCAGCGCGCGGCACTCCGCCTGGGCCACCGAATACGGCGAGCGGCTCGCCGTCTTCACCCTCCCCTGGGGACGGCTCGCGCTCGTCACCGGCGACGACGCCCTCTACCCCGAGGTCTTCCGGCTCGCGGCCATCGCCGACGCCGACGCCGTCGCGGTCCCGTTCACCCCCGCCGAGGACTGGGAGATCGCCCTCGGCCTGCCGGAGCGCGCCGCCGAGAACCGGCTGAACGTCGTCGCCTCCGGGCCGGACGACGGTGTCGTCCTCGCACTGCCCGCCGACTTCACCCTGTGGACGTCCTGGGAAGGGCCGTTCGAAGGCCGCATCAGCCACCCCCTCGTCACCCGCGCGACCGGGCCGGTCACCATGGCCGCCGTCCATCCGGCGCAGGCCGTGAACCGGCTCGTGTCCAAGAACACCGACCTGGTCGGCGGACGTCCCGCGCACGCGGTCGCCGCACTGGCCGACGAAGCACCGAGCGACGAACCGAGCGGAGTACGCCGTTGAAGGAGACACTTCAGCACGTCGAGCAGATGGTGGACGAGTCCCCCGTCATCGACGTGACCGACACCTTCCACCGGTTCGGGACGATCCTGGACCGTCTCAAGGCGAAGATCGACGCGCGGTTCGAGCTGGCGCGCGACCCGTCCACCGAGGACCTGGAGTCGTACGGCAACCCGCCCGAGAGCCCCGGCGGGCGCCTGGCCGCCTACAGCGGGCCCGAGGTCGACTGGATGGTCCACTCCTGGCTCGGCAACCCGACGGCCGGGTTCGCCAACCTGCACCTCACGGTGTGGCTGGGCCCGCAGATCCGGGTGCCGCACCTCGGCGTCGCGCTGCTCGTCTGGCCGGAGGGCTGGTTCTACGTCGACTCGGTGCCCCGCACCAACCTGCTCGCGGACGGCGCGTACTACGACGCCTACTACGAGCCCCTCAACGCCGAGTGGCTGGCGGTCCGGGAGCAGAACCCGCAGCTGGAGTGGTTCACCAGCCGCGCGGGTTTCATCCGGGCGAGCCTGTCCCCCACCGCCCACTGCCACTCCTTCCCCCGCGAGGAGAAGAACATCGACCTGGTGGAGCGGCTCCTCACCGAGCACGTGGACCGCTGGCTCGGCTGGGTCGACGAGGCCGAACCCGTCCCCGAGGCCGACCGCGCCGCGCTCGCCGCCGCCGACCTGGCGACGCGCCGCAACATCGCCGAGCGCGACCCGGCGAACGTGATGGGCGTCCGGTACTTCGGCCAGGAGCTGACCGACCGCCTCGTCCGCGCCCTGTGGGGCGGCGACCGAGAGCTGCCCCGGCCATGACCACCGAGACGCAGACCACCGGGACCCGCACCGACACCGGGACGCTCGTGGGAACGGGCGTCCGGTCGCTGTGGTGGTCGGCGGACACCGGCGGCCCCGCGCCGTTCGGCACCGCGCACCTCAAGGTGTACTACCCGGCCCGCGCGGAGGGCACCGCCGCCGAGCGGCTGTCGGGAGAGATCCCGGTCGACCCGCGGGGCGCCCCCTACCCGGTGGTCGTGTTCTGCTCCGGGGTGAACGTCGAGCAGGCCGTCTACCGCCCGCTGGCGACCGGCATCGCCGCCGCCGGGTTCGTCGTCGTGACGTTCGACCGGGTGGCCGAGCTGTTCGGCGGCCGGTACGGCCTCACCCCGGGCGTCGACCTGAACGCGGCCAAGCCCGACGGCTACGGCACGCGGCCGACCTGCCCCGCGCTGCCCGCCGTCCTGGACGCGCTGGACGGCATCGACCTGCTCAAGGGGTCGCTCGACCGCACCCGGATCGCGCTCGGCGGGCATTCGGCGGGCGGCACCGTCGTGCTGCAGTCCGCCCGGTTCGTCCCCGGCGTCCGGGCCTGCTTCGCCTACGGGACGCACACCATGGTCGCCACCATGCTCGGCTGGCCGCCCGGGACCGTGCTGCCCGCGCAGGTCGACTGCCCCGTGCTGCTCGGCGTCGGCACGCGCGACGGCGTCATCATGGGCAGCTCCGACCGGTACGGGCAGGACGCGCCGTCCGACCCCGTCACCCGCACCTTCACCGAGGCGCTGCACGATCCGCGCGACCTGCTCGCGGTCGTGCGCGGCGCCAACCACTTCGCCGTCGCGGACCCGGTCGACCCGACCGCGGCCCGCGCGTTCCTCGACCTGCCGCCCGAGACCGACCCCGCCGAGGCACGCCGCGCCTTCACGGACCTCGCGGCCGCCTTCCTGCGCGCCCACGTGCGCGGGGAGGACGTCGCACCGTCCGCCGACCCGGCGCTCATCGACCTGCGGCGACGATAGGGAGAGCCCGTCATGCTCAAGAACTTCTGGTACGCGGTCGAGTTCGCGCACGCGGTCACCCGGGCCCCGAAGCGGGTGACCTGCCTCGGCCAGGACTTCGTCCTCTACCGCAAACGCGACGGCGGCGTGGTCTGCCTGTCCGACCTGTGCGCGCACCGCGGCGCCGCGCTGTCCGGCGGCACCCTCGTCGACGACAGGATCGCCTGCCCGTACCACGGGTGGCAGTACGAGCCGGACGGCGCGTGCAGCAGGATCCCCGCCAACCCGGAGGGGCGCGGCATCCCGAAGCGGGCCCGCGTCGACTCCTACCCGGTCCGGGAGCAGTACGGGATGGTCTGGGCGTTCCTCGGCGACCTGCCCGAGGACGAGCGCCCGCCGCTCCCGCACTTCCCCGAGCACGACGACCCCGCGTTCCGCACCGTGTACGTCGAGATGGTCATCGAGGCGAACTACGAGCGGACGTTCGAGAACGTCGTGGACGCCGCGCACACGCCGTTCGTGCACGGCACCCGGTTCGGCAACCCGGACAAGCCGGAGATCCCCGACTACGACGTCACCGAGGACGAGTGGTCGGCGACCGCCGACATCCGGCTCAGCCCGCCGCCGGCGGGCGGCCTGTGGAAGCGGCTGTACAAGGGGCGGCCGGAGGAGGTCATCGTCACCAACGGCTGGTACCTGCCGAACATCGTCAAGCTGCACGTCCGGCTGCCGTTCGGGGACATGATCCTCTACGACCACAACGTGCCGCTCGACCGGAACCGCACCCTCGTCAAGATCGTCGGCTACCGGAACTTCTTCACCGGCAAGTGGGCCGACAACGACGCCCGCAAGCGGATCCGCAGCATCCTGCTGCAGGACAAGGTGGTCGTGGAGACCCAGCGTCCGGAGCTGCTGCCCTACGACCTGCCCGACGAGCTGCACCTGCGCTCCGACGCCCTCCAGGTCGCCTACCGGCGGCGCCGCCAGAAGCTGATGGCCGACGGCTGGTGGCTCGGCGAGCACGAGGAGCTGCCGGTCAACGGCAGGCGCGGCAGCGCCACCGTGATCCCGTCCCCCGCCCGCCGGGAGAACCCGGAACTGGCCCGCGCCTGGCAGCACCGCCCCCGCGGCGGCGTCCCGGTGCCCCTCGACAGGACCGTCACCGAAGGAGAGAGCGAGTGAGCGTGTCCGCGCCCAAGGCGCTGAACGACCGGACGCTGGCGGCCCTGGCCGGCGTCGAGCCGCTGGAGACGGTACGCGAGAAGGCGCTCACGAGCCCCATGTCCCCGGACCCGGTCGGCACGCTGCACGTCCTGCGCGGCGAGCGGATCGCCAAGGTCGTCTGCATCGGGCTGACCGTCCCGCAGATCGGCATGGACAGCCACATGATCTTCGCGTTCACCGCCGCGGACTCGGCCGTCCCGCACTTCACGCTCGACTCGGTGCTGGCGGGCGGGCAGCTCGCGTACCACATCGACCTCGTCCCGCGGGTCGACCTCGGCGCGCACCTGGCGTACGTCAACGCGGTGTTCCAGCCGCTGACGCCGGTGTACGAGGAGGTCAAGGAGCGGTTCGGGCCGTCCACGGCGGCGATCGGCCCCCGGCAGCACGCCATGATGTCGCCCTGGATGCTCGTCAACAGGGCCGACGACGAGCACTTCGCGCAGATCGGCGCCTACCTCGACCGCTACTTCGAGCACTGGCGCGACCTGCTGGTGAAGGGCGTCCCCGACGAAGCCCTCGACACGCTCACCGGAGCCGGCCTCGCCGCGCGCGACGCCCGCAACCGCGCCGCGCTGTTCAGCCCGGAGGTCGACCCGGTGTGGGCGAACGTGGCCCGGCTGCTCGGCGACCAGCAGGCCGAGGAGCTGCGCGCCGAACTGCTCTCCAACGACCTGCGGGGCGGAAGCGCCGCCGATGGCTGAGCCGAGCGAGTGGCAGCGCCGCATCGAGGGCGAGTGGCACGGCCGCCCGTCCCTGTTCGACGCCGCGGGCACCTGGCAGGGGTACGAGGACATCCGCCGCTCCTCGGTCTTCGAGGACGGCGTCACCACGTACTACATGGACGGCGGGCTCGAAGGCGGCGGCCCCCTCGCGGGACGGTTCCGGCTCGGCGCCCCGTTCGCGTTCGGCGTGGTCGACTCCGACGGCGACCGCATCTACACCGGGCCCGACTTCCACGGCACCGGGCAGCCCTACGGCGGGTTCGTCGACGCGCACTACTACGGGCCTGGCTGGCAGGTGGACCTCAACACCTGGAACCACGTCCTGCCCGACGGCCGGACGCAGGTGTACTCGTCCACCCTGTACCAGGGCTGGGCGGTCGTGGGCTGCTTCAACGGCGTCTACAAGCGCACCACCGACTACGACGCCAACCCCGCGACCAGGGACGCGATCGAACGGTTCCTCGCCGGCGAGACCCGGCACGGCCCGATCCCGTTCATCCTGCCGACCAAGGAGCGCGGCGCGTACAGCGGGACGTGCGAGCTGTGGGGCGCCGACCAGAAACCGGCCGGCGAGGTCACGGTGTCGATCCGGCTGGAGCCCCTCGACCTGCTGCGCACCCGCCACCACGTCACCTGGACCGGCGCCCTCGACCGGGACTACACCGTCGAGGCCCGCCGGGACGGGACCCGCTCCTTCTACGAGGGCCCGGACGCCTGGGGCAACGCGCAGGCGTTCGGCCGCGCCAACTACCCCGTCCTGCACTTCGCCGACGACGTGTGGAAGGTCAAGGGACGCGAGTTCATGGTCGACGCGACTCCCGGGATGACCGCCGGCGAGACCCTCACCGTCGTGTACGAGCTGTTCAGGGGCAACGTCCTGCACGCCGTCCTGCACGGCGTCCTGACCTGGGAGGCCGGGGTATGACGGGCCGGGCGGTCGTCATCACCGGCGGGACCCGCGGCATCGGGCTCGGCCTCGCCGCCGAGTTCCTGGCCCGCGACGTCCGCGTCGCGATCTGCGGCCGGTCGCGGGAGTCGGTCGGCAAGGCGCTCGCCGAACTCGGCGA
>NZ_SMKB01000333.1:0-6354 GCF_004348575.1 Actinomadura sp. 7K534 | reverse complement strand
CGTACGCCCGCATGACCAACTGGCACGATGACCTGGGCAAGCTGCGCGCCGCGGGCTTCACCCTCCTGGCCCTGACCCCCGACCAGACAGCCACACCTATAGATAAGGCATCAACCGGCGACCGCGTCGCCCTCCTCCTAGGCTCAGAGGGCGACGGCCTGTCCTCTCACTGGCTGGACGAGGCCGACGAGCCGGTCTGCATCCCCATGAGCCCGGCCGCCATGTCCGCCGGCGTCGACTCCCTCAACGTCACCGCAGCCGCCGCCATCGCCTGCCACACCCTCACGCGGTAGGGATCAGGCCCAAGCGGGGCGGTTTAGCGGATCCTCTGCCGCTATCCACCACCGGCGACCAAGCGGACCCCTGTTGCGACTATGCGATCCTCGGCGCTGAGCGCAAGCATCCGCGGTACGCGGTGCCCGCCGCATGCTCCAAACCTTGAGAGCATGGCTGTGGCTTGCCAATTGGAACACAGGGCGCCTGTGCGATGCCGTTAATCTGGTTGTGGTGTTTAACGCTGTCTGCCATCGTCAACAGTGCCAACTGAGCGCAACGAGGTGAGCTATGAGTTCTGGAGAAGCGGGAAGAGAATTCGACCCGGCATGGTGGAGTGCTCCCCTTGAGGGTGAAGAGGATGTCGACGGCCTCGATAACCCCCTGTTGATGTCGGGCCGGTTTGAGGCCGCACTCCAGAATCCCAACCTTGGTGACACTCAGCGTGACGTACTAGTTGCCCTGGCAACAGTCACTTCTGCCTTGCTCGATCCCGATAACTGGCAGGAGCCGTTCACTCCTGCCATACAAATAGCCGGTCGCCGTAGCGCTGTACCTAGTGACCTTGACGCTGGCCAACTGGCGATGGTTGCTCGACTTGCACCGTTGATTGAGCAACCCATGCTTAGAGCGCGGGTGGCGGATGTTGCCTGGTTTTACGGCGACCGTAGCAAGGTCGAACTAATCGACATCGCTATCGACGCCTACCGGTCGTGGCCGCTAGATCCGCGCGGATGGGAGCGCCATGGTCGCGAATCTTGGGCTCGCGCGTTTCAGCTAGCCAAGCGTCGAGGACCCCAGGGTAAGGCGATCATTGAGGAGATGTGCAAGAAACTGCAGGACCGCGTCCTTGATGGCAAGAGCGCCGACGGTCATATGGTCGTTTCCCTGTCTGACCTACTGGCCAGCAACTGCCGACTTAGCCGTGATTCTGCACTGCAGATAGCCCGCAAACTTGCTTCGCTTGCTCAGGAGGTAAGTAACGCGGACCTGCGACTTTCGCGCCACTATGAACGCGAAGCGACCGGATGGTTCCGCAGAGCGGGTGATGCCGCCGCCGTAAATGACTGCATCGCACGAGTCGCTGAAAGCTATGCATCAGAGGCCCAGCTGCACCTTGCTCCGGACGTATCGAACAGTCAAGCCGCTGGGCTCGCCCTAGAAAAGGCACTAGCCACTATCCGCGAGCTGCCAACAGCTTATCGTCGGGAACATGATCTCGACTCCCGCTTCAAGGAGCTGCAAGCTCAACTCTCCGCAACTCGTATGACCACCCTTGAAGCCATGATCCACTTCGAGAGCGATCCAATCGACCTCACAGACCAGGTCTCGGCAGCCCGTCGAAACGTGTCAGGAAAAGAGCAATTCGAAGCGCTAGTGCGATTCGCTAGTTATGGCGCTCTTACTGATCCAGAGCGAGCACGAAAGAACGCCGAAGAACGACTCTCCGGTAGCCTTAGACATCTATTCTCGCGCACTACTTATGCTTCAGATGGTTGCAAGGTAGCGGCCTATGGCGGGAGCGTGGAAGATGTCGAGAACCAAATCTGGTCGGAAGTGATTCGCGAGTTCGATATTCGAGTTCACTGCATGAGTCTAGGTGTGATAATCCCCTCACAGGAGGTGCTAACCCTCGAACATCACTTTACATTTGACTATTTCGTGCAACTCTGCTTTGAATCTCCAGGAGTTCCAGCAACTCATGAAGGTTTGTGGGCTAGAGGTCTTTGGCATGGCCTCAACGGCGATTACGCTTCAGCTGCCGCCCTACTCGTCCCGCAAGTGGAGCATCTGGTCCGGTATCATCTCAATCGGCACGGCACCTCCACTCGCCTTGTGGATGATGAGACTGGCGTTGAAAACGAGAAGAGCCTCAACGCACTGCTTGATATGCCAGAGGCCGTTGAGATACTAGGCGATGGAGTGGCGCTTGAGTTGCGCGCTCTTCTAGTGGAAAAGCAGAGCGCGAATCTGCGAAATGAAATTGCACACGAACTGCTCACCGATGCTGCTGCTTGGAGTCACGCAACGGTGTATGCCTGGTGGCTCTGCCTTCGTCTCATGGTCGTTCCTCTATGGCTGATGCAAGGGCGGCAGGCCCAGTGACTCGGATTGACTGATGGGCGCGAGGGTCCTGCGCCAGTTGAGCGCACGATCACACCCACCAACATCGGGGCGATCTTCCGGTGTGCGGCGGCGCTCGGGGTGGACGCGGCCGTGCTGGCGCCGCGGTGCGCCGATCCGCTCTACCGGCGAGCGGTGAAGGTGTCCATGGGCGCCGTGTTCGCCCTGCCGTACGCCCGGATGGCCGACTGGCGCAACGGGCTCGGCGCGCTTCGCGAGCGCGGTTTCGAGCTCCTCGCGCTCACGCCCGCGGCCGACGCGACGCCCATCGACGAGGTGAAGGCCGCGGAGCGCAGGGCGCTGCTGCTCGGCTCGGAGGGGGACGGGTTGTCGTCGCGGTGGCTGCACGAGGCCGACCATCGCGTCCGGATACCGATGGACGGGGCGGCGCTGGCGCGCGGCGTCGACTCGCTCAACGTGGTCGCCGCCGCCGCGATCGCCTGCTACGCGCTCACCCGCTGATCACTTGCCGAACATGCCCTTGCGGGGGCGGCGGTGCGCGCCCTTCGCCCGCATGGCCGCCGCGCCGGCCGGGATGCGCCGCCTGCCCAGGCGCAACTGAGTCAGGAGCAGGGAGAACGCCACCAGGAGGGCCGCCAGCCACGCGATCTGCGTGCTGGCCATCCGCTCGAACGTGAGGTCCTGCGCGACGGGCGCCTCGTTGCCCTGCAGCCGGCTCTGCGGCGTCAGGGCGACGCCCTGGCTCGGCGCGACCGACGGGTTCGGCGCCTGGATCGGGGGCAGCGCGACCGACGGGTCCGGGGGCGCGAACGACGAGTTCGGCTGCGGCGGGACGGCCCCGCCGTTCGAGGTGACCGCACCGCTCCCGGATCCGCCGGAGGAGCCGCCGGAGCCGCCGGAGCCGCCGCCGGACCCGCCGTCACCGCCGGACGCGGAGTCGGTGGGCTTCGGCTTCTTGGTCGGCTTCTTCGTCGGCGTCTTGGTCGGCGGCTTGGAGGAGCTCGGCGGCTTGGTGGTCGTCGGCGGCGGCTTCGTCGGCGTGGGGACCACGTACTTCAGGACCGTGGTCGCGCTGGCCGGGTCGAGTTCCGCGGCGTCGACGGTGACCGTGACCGTGAACTCGGTCGTCTCCTCGGCGGCCTCTTCGGGGACGTTGACCGTCGAGCCGATCGCCCCCTCCTTGCCGTCGGCGAGGCTCTCGATGCCGCACTTCGGATCGGTGAAGGGCTCCCCGCAGTCGCCGGCGAACGTGGCCCCCCTGAGCGTCGCGGTGATCTTGGTGACCTTGACGTCGGCCAGGTCGCCGCCGACGGCCTTGACGGTCGTCGTGATCGCCACGGACTTGCCGGGGTCCACCGAGGACGCGTCCGGCGCGACGCTCACCTCGAGCGTCTCCTCCGTGGTGGGCGAGTCGGAGGGGGAGGGGGACGGCGAGTCGGCGGCGACGGCGGACGCGCCGCCGGCGGCCAGGATGGCGGCCGTGCAGAGCCCGACAAAGACCGGTTTCACCGCTGGTCGGCAGATCACTGCCGCAGCACCTCCGTCGCGTCGCCGTTGAGCGCTTCTGCCTTGCCCGGGGGGTCGGCCCCGGAAATCATGCGACCACGGATTCGCGGGGCAAATCAACCCCCGTCCGCGACTAGATCAACTCCTCGCGGACGTCCGCCACCTCCGACCTGGGAGCCCATGTCTGCCAGACTCCCTGGTCGATTCGATCGAGCCCCAGGCCCTCCGCGACGGGGGCCCGCCCGCCGGTGTACTCGACCCGCAGCCAGCTCTCGTGCTCGCCGACGATGACGAACCGCTCGCCGCGCCACTGGCACGTCGTCCGGACGTAGCGGAGGTCCTCCACCTCGGACGCGGGGACGATGCGGCGGTAGCGCCCGGGACGCAGTTCCTCGAAGCCGTCGGTCGGCCCGGGGGTGTACAGCCTGACCTCGCCGTCGGCGCCGGGCGCGGCCTCGAAGTCCCGGCCGAGCCACCGCGCGATGTACCCGTCGCGGATCACTGCGCGGCCTCCGTCCGCCCGTCCCAGGTCTCGGTGCTCGGCTCCGGCCGCAGCCAGGCGAGCCGGTCGGGGTCGTACATGGCGATGAACCGCTCGGACCGGTCCCTGCCGAGGTAGTACATCTCCGCCCCGAACGGGAGGCGGACGCTGTCCACCTTGTACTCGCGGATCGACCCGGCGCTGCCCGGCGCGAAACCGGTGCCCAGGAACGGCGGCCGCTCGATCACCCAGCCGGCGTCGCCCCACGTGGCCATCTCGTCCTCGTCCCGTCCCCCGAACGGGATCCGGTAGAGGTCGGGGCAGTAGGCGGGCCACCGGATGACGTACACGCCCTCGTCGCCGAGCGTGAACGGCGAGCCCTCGTAGAGGAGGCCCAGCGCCTCGTACAACTGGACGGGCGTCTGCAGCTCGGCTACGTCGCCCGTCGAGTGGACGAACCCCCCGACCCGGTCGTAGCCCTGCTCCAGGTACCAGGCGACGTGCCCGTGCGGCACGACCTTCTGCATGATGGACGGCGACGAGACGCGGTCGTCCAGGTCGGCGGGCGGAGCCTGCGGCCCGGCCTCCGGTACTGCCTCCGGTACTGCCTCCGGCCCGACCTCTGGCGCGGCCTGCGGAACGGACTCCGGCGCGGCCTGCGGAACGGCCTCCGGCCGCGGCGGCGGCAGCGGGACCTCCGGCCGCGCCGGGACGAGCCCGACCCGCACGGCCCACTCGCTGAGCGCCCGCACCTGGTCACCGTGCAGGGACGCCCCTATGCGCGTCCCCGGGTTCAGGAGCATCGTCCAGTCCTCGCGGGGCCACGCGCCGATGAGCTCCCGGAAGTCCGCGTACACGAACCGGGACTCGGGCAGCACCTCGCGCAGCCTCACCAGCGACGTGAAGACCTGCACCGCGCCCTCGGAGCGCAGCGCCGCGTCCCAGCGGAAATCCCTCTGGACGGGCGTCACCTCAAGCGGCGCGTCCTCGGGGATCGGCACGAGGACGTTCGCGTTCAGCAGCACGCGCAGGAACGCGTCCGAGTCGCCGCTCAGCGTCGCCTCGTACAGCTCCTGGTCGATCCGGTTGCCCGGCTCGAACGCCTCCTCGGGCTCGGCCGCGGCGCGCGGATCCGGTCCGCCCGGCTCGCTCTCCGGCCCCGCGTGCAGACTGTCGGCAGCAGCAGTCTGCTCCGGGTGGCCCCCGGTCTCGGCCGGCGAACCATCGCCGCCCCACGGCCCGGGCAGCCCAGGAGCCCGGCCCTCGGGCGTGGCTTGTACGCCCGGTGGGCCGAGCGCTTCCGGAGCGGGGGACGTCGGCGGGCCCGGATGTGCCTGTTCTTGAGGAATCGCGCCGGGCGCCGGGGCCTCGGCGGGTCCGGGTACGTCTTGACCGTCCTGCGGCCCCGGCAGTCCCGGAGCGGGAGACCCGATCGGGTCCGTTTCGGGACGGCTGTGCGGTGTACTCCCCGGCGCCGGAACTCCGCCCGTCCCGTGCATGGCTGGGTCGCCCTGCGGGTCAGGCAGTCCCGGAGCTGGGGATGCAGGCATGCCCGGGGGTGCGTGTCCTTGGGGCGCCGCACCGGGCGCCGGGGTGTCGATGGTCCCCGGCGTGGCGTGGTCGTCCTGCGGCCCCGGCAACCCTGGAGCGGGGGAAGTCGGGGTAGGGGACGGCGGAGGGCCCGTGTAGGTGTGGTCTTGGGGGTCTGCTCCGGGAGTCGGGGTGTCGGTGGCTCCGGTCGCGGCCTGGCGGTCCAGCGAGCCTGGCAGTTCCGGAGCGGGAGGTCCGGTGGGGGCTGTTTCGGGGTGGCTGTGCGGTGTGTCCCCCGGTGGCGGAGCACTCTCCGTTACAGGCGTGGCTTGCACGTCCTGCGGGCTAGGCAGTCCTGGAGCGGGGGGCTGCGGTGTGCCTGTGTGGGGGTGATCTTGGGACGGTCTGCCTGGTTCTGGGACGTCGGGCATCCCGGGTGCTTCCGCGGCCTGCGGCCCCGGAATCCCTGGGGTGGGAGA
>NZ_SMKB01000332.1:0-6454 GCF_004348575.1 Actinomadura sp. 7K534 | reverse complement strand
GTCCCTCCCGCCCGGCGGCTGGGCCTTCGAGTTCGACAACGACGTCTACCCCGACACCGACGACACCGCCGAGGCGGTCCTCGCCCTGCGCAGGTCCGGCCTCCCGGACGCGGCGGAGCCGATCGGCCGGGCCGTCCGCTGGCTGGCGGGCATGGCCTCGCGCGACGGCGGCTTCGGCGCATTCGACGCCGACAACACCCGGGAGCTGTGCACGCGGCTGCCCTTCTGCGACTTCGGCGCGGTCATCGACCCGCCGTCCGCGGACGTCACCGCCCATGTCGTCGAGGCGCTCGCCAAGGAGGGGCACGCGCGGACGGCCGTGGTCAAGCGGGCCGTGGTGTGGCTGCTGAAGGCGCAGGAGGCCGACGGCTCCTGGTTCGGGCGCTGGGGAGCCAACCACGTCTACGGGACCGGAAGCGCGGTGCCCGCGCTCATCGCCGCCGGAGTCCGCCCGGGCAAGCCCGCGATCCGCCGGGCCGTGGCCTGGCTGGAGGAGCACCAGAACGACGACGGCGGCTGGGGCGAGGACCTGCGCTCCTACGACGACCCGGCGTGGATCGGGCGGGGGGCGTCCACGCCGTCCCAGACCGCCTGGGCGCTGCTGGCGCTGCTCGCCGCCGGGGAGCGCTCCGCGGCCGTGGACGGCGGCGTCCGGTGGCTCGTCGACCATCAGCGCCCGGACGGGAACTGGGACGAGGAGCACTTCACCGGCACCGGTTTCCCCGGCGACTTCTACATCAATTACCACCTCTACCGGCTCGTGTTCCCGATCAGCGCCCTGGGCCGTTACGTGGCAGCGTCGAACGAGGTTCGCGAATCATGAGCATTCCGTTGCGCCAGAGCGTCCGTGTCGGCACCCACATCCTCCGCAACAAGCTGCGGGGAAGGGACAAGTTCCCCCTGCTGCTCGAACTGGAGCCCCTTTTCGCCTGCAACCTCGCCTGCGCGGGCTGCGGCAAGATCCAGCACCCCGCCGACGTGCTGAAGCGGCGCATGCCCGTCGAGCAGGCCGTCGCCGCCGTCGAGGAGTGCGGCGCGCCGCTGGTGTCCATCGCGGGCGGCGAGCCGCTCATGCACCCGCAGATCGACCGGATCGTGGCGGAGCTCGTCCGGCGCAGGAAGTTCGTCTTCCTGTGCACGAACGCGCTGCTCATCCCGAAGAAGATCGACAGGTTCGAGCCGTCGCCCTACTTCGCGTGGGCCGTGCACATCGACGGCCTGCGGGAGCGCCACGACGAGTCCGTGTGCAAGGAGGGCGTCTTCGACGAGGCCGTGGCCGCCGTCCGCGAATGCCGGCGCCGCGGCTTCCGCGTCACGACCAACACGACGTTCTTCAACACCGACACCCCGCAGACCGTCGTCGAGGTCCTCGACTACCTCAACGACGACCTCGAGGTGGACGAGATGATGATCTCGCCGGGCTACGCCTACGACAAGGCGCCCGACCAGGAGCATTTCCTGGGCGTCCAGGAAACGCGGGAACTGTTCCGCAAGGCGTTCGCCGGCGGCAACCGGAAACGGTGGCGGCTCAACCATTCACCGCTTTTCCTCGACTTCCTGGAGGGCAAGGTCGACTTCCCGTGCACGGCCTGGGCGATCCCGTCGTACTCGCTGTTCGGGTGGCAGCGTCCCTGCTACCTCATGTCGGACGGCTACGCCCAGACCTACCGGGAACTCCTCGACGGGACCGACTGGGAGTCCTACGGCAGGGGCCGCGACCCCCGCTGCGCCAACTGCATGGCCCACTGCGGCTACGAGCCCACGGCGGTCTTCAGCACGGTCGGCTCCCTGAAGGAGTCGCTGAGGGCGCTCCGCAGCCCGTAGCCGGCCGGAGAGCCGAACCCGTCACGGCGTTCTGCGGCATTTCGGGCACGTCCGCAATACCATGATCCCGTAATCGGACCATGAACTGGACAGGGTGACCATGGCGGACGAAACGCCGGAATGGCCTCCGGCCGAGCTCGACTTCAACAAGCCCACCATCGCCCGCGCCTACGACGCGCTGCTCGGCGGCAAGGACAACTTCGCCGTGGACCGCGCCCTGGCCGACCAGACGGCCGAACTGATCCCGGGGCTGCGGGAGTCGGCGATCGAGAACCGCAAGGTCCTGGTCAGGGGCGTCCGGTACCTGGCGCGGGAGGCCGGGATGGACCAGTTCCTCGACCTCGGCAGCGGGCTGCCCACCGTCGAGAACACCCACGAGGTCGCGCAGCGCGAGAACCCCCGGGCCCGCGTCGTCTACGTCGACATCGACCCCCTGGTGTCGGTGCACGGGCGCGCCCTGCTCGCGAACAACGACGTCACCAAGGTGATGACCGCCGACGTCCGCGACCCGGGGGCCGTCCTGTCCGCGCCCGAGGTGAAGGGCTTCCTCGACTTCTCCCGCCCGGCCGTGGTCATGCTGGTCGGGATGCTGCACTACCTGTCCCCGGACGTGGTGGACGACGTCGTCAGCGCCTACCGCGACGTCCTCGTCCCCGGGAGCCACCTGTTCATCACGTCCCTGGTCGACACCGGCCTCCCGCAGCAGCAGGAACTCGCCCGCATCACCCGCGAGAACCTCGAAGAGGGCTGGGCCCGCACGCCCGAGGAGATCGAGGCCCAGTTCGCCGACTTCGAACTCGTCGAGCCCGGTGTGACCTACACGGCCCTCTGGCGCCCCGACGGCCCGGTCGACCCCGCCAACCTCGCCCCCGGCGAGCAGCTCGGGATGGCGGGCATCGCCGTCAAGCTCTGACGCGGGCACGCGGTCCCGGCCTCGACGTCCCCCGAGGTCGGGCGGGTTTTTCCTGCTCTGATGGGGAAAGGCGGGAAAAGGCGTGAACAGTCGTGAGGGGGACGACATGCAGCACGATCATCTGATCGGCCAGGTCCAGGCACGCGCGCACCTGCGCAGCCGGGGGGAGGCGGAGCGGGCCTGCCGCGCCACGCTCGAAACGCTCGGCGAGCGGCTGCCCGAGGGGCTCGCGGACAATCTCGCCGCGCAGCTGCCGCGCGAGATCGGCGAGCACCTGCGGCGCACCGAGGTGTTCGGCGGCGCGGGGACGGGCGAGCGCTTCGACCGGCACGACTTCATCGAGCGCGTCGCGGCCCGCTCCAGCGCGGACGACGCCCGGGCCGCTTACATGGCGAGGGTCGTCCTGGAAGTGGTGGGGGAGGCCACCCAGGGCGGCGTGATGAACAAGGTCAAGGACGCCCTCCCCGACGACATCCGGCAGCTGGTGAGCGCGGGCAGCAGCGGCTGACGCGAGCCGCTCTACCGGCTCATGTCCACGACGCAGAAGGCGTTGCCGTCCGGGTCGGCGAGGACGACGAAGTCCGAGTCCGGCGGGTACAGGTCCCAGTCGATCCTGCTCGCCCCGAGGCCGACCAGGCGCTCGATCTCGGCCTCCTGCTCCTCCGTGGTGTCCACCAGCAGGTCCAGATGGATGCGCGGATGCCGCTCGGCGGGCGTCTCGCTGAGCATCAGGCCCAGCGCCGGGCCCGACCCGTCGGCGTGCTCCAGCGTCCGCCAGCTCGGCGTGGCCGACTTCTCCCACACCACGAGGTCGAGCGCGGAGGTCCAGAAGGCGACCGCGCGGGGAATGTCGTCCACACCGATGACGGGAAATAGTCGTGGCATGAGCCCAGTCTAGGTAGGGGCAAGCCGACCTTTCGGGGTGAAAGAGATGACGGCTGAACAGATCACCGAGCGCATGCTGGCGGACGCGGTCTCGACGATGGAGATGATGAGCACCGCGCTGGGCGTCCGCCTGGGCCTGTACGAGGCACTCGCAAGCGGCCCCCTCGACGCCCGCGGCCTGGCCGACAAGACCGGAATCCACCCCCGCTACGCCCGGGAGTGGCTCGAACAGCAGGCCGCGAGCGGGTTGCTGACCGCGGCCGCCGACGATGACCCATACGCGCGGGCGTTCGCCCTTCCGGACGACGTGCGCGAGACTCTGCTCGACACCGACAGCGTCAACTACGCCGGGGTGCTCCCCGGACTCGTCGTCTCCCTCGCCGAGATCCTGCCGCGGGTGGCCGAGGCGTACGGGACCGGCGACGGCGTCCCGTACGCCGCGTACGGGCCGGGCACCCGGCACGGGATCGGCGGCATGAACCGGCCCGGGTTCCACGCCGGCATCGCCGACTGGGTCGCGGCGCTGCCGGACATCGAGGCCCGGCTGTCCAGCGGCCCGGCCAGGGTGCTCGACCTCGGCTGCGGCACAGGCTGGTCCTCGATCGCGCTGGCCGAGGCGTTCCCGGCCGCCGGCGTCCACGGCGTCGACATGGACGAGGCGTCGGTCGCGGAGGCGTCGGAGCACGCCGCCGACCACGGCCTGACGGACCGGGTGACCTTCGCCTGCGCGGACGCGGCCGAACCCGGCGCCCCCGGACCCTACGACCTCGTCTGCACGTTCGAGGCGCTGCACGACATGGCCGATCCCGTGGCGGTGCTCCGGTCGGCGCGGGAGGTCCTCGCCCCCGGCGGAGCGGTCCTGATCGGCGACGAGAAGGTCGCCGAGCGCTTCACCGCCCCCGGTGACCTGCTGGAACGGCTGAACTACGGGTTCAGCGTCCTGCACTGCCTGCCCGCCACGCGCGCCGAGGGCGCCGCGGTGGAGGCCGGCACCGTCCTGCGCCCCGGCACCGTGCGCTCCTACGCCGCGGCGGCGGACTACGGCGGCTGCACCGAACTGCCCATCGAACACGACCTGTGGCGCTTCTACCGGCTCGACCCGGCCTGACCCCGTCGATCACCCGAGGTCGAGCCGCAGGATCCGGTCGTCGCCGGGACGGGGGTCGGTGCCTCCCCAGGTCGCCTCGTCGGTGTTGGACGTGGCGATCCAGAGGGAACCGTCCGGGGCGCGCTCCACCGTGCGGATCCGCCCGTACTCGCCGACGAAGTGCTCGACGGGCTCCCCCGCGGCCTCAGGACCGTCGACCGGAAGCTGCCAGAGCCGCTGCCCGCCCAGGGCGCCCATCCAGATGGACCCCTCCGCGTAGGCGATGCCGGAGGGCGACGCGTCGTCGGGATGCACGGTGAAGATCGGCCGCACACCGGTGTCGCCGTCCGTCCCCTCAGTCTCGGGCCAGCCGTAGTCGCGGCCGGGGCGCAGGACGTTCAGCTCGTCCCACGTCCGGTGCCCGAGCTCGGACGCGTAGGCGGTGCCGTCCGGACCGAAGGCGATCCCCTGCACGTTGCGATGCCCCGACGAGAAGATCGGAGAGCCCGGTACGGGGTTGTCGTCCGGGATCGACCCATCCGGCTCGATCCGGAGGATCTTGCCGTTGAGCGACTCCTGATCGGCCGCGTTCTCGGGCTCGAACGCGTCCCCCGTCCCGATCCACAGGTTGCCCTCGGGCCCGAAGCGCAGCCGTCCGCCGTGGTGCCGGTCGGCCGTCTCGATCCCGTCCAGGACGACGCGCTCCTGCCGGAGCGACCGCAGATCCTCCGCGACGCGAAGGGCCACGACACGGTTGGTGGGCGGCCCCGACACGTACGCGTAGACCGTCCGGTCCTCGGCGAACTCGGGCGAGGTCGCCAGCCCGAGTAGACCGCCCTCGGCACTGGCCACGACGCCCGGCACCTCCCCGATCAGCACCGCCTGACCGCCGCCGGCCGGAATCCGGTGGATCTGCCCGGACGCGCGCCCGGAGACCAGGGCCGACCCGTCCGGCAGGAAGGCCAGCCCCCACGGCATGTCGAGCCCGATGACAAGCTCCGTGACCCGCCCAGGCCCCGCCCGCCCGGGCGACTCCGGCTCGGCCGAAGCCGCACACCCGGCGAGCGCCAGACCGGCGACGAGCATCAGAGCGATGACGTACTTGCGGAACATAACGTGCCTCGTCTCCAGCGAGCTGTTAATGATGACAACGAAAACACGTTAACGACGGCAACGTCAACACCGCCAACACAAACTTGTTATCGTTGGCAGCATCACCAGAGGCGGAGGCCATGAAGCGGGACGCGACGCGAGAGCGCATCATCAAGGCGGCCTACGGGCTGCTCACCGAGGGCGGCCGCGAGGCACTGTCCACCCGCGCGATCTGCGCGGAGTCCGGTGTCCAGTCACCGGCCATCTACCGGATCTTCGGCGACAAGCAGGGCCTGCTCGACGCGGTCGCCGACCACGGCTTCGAGTCCTACCTGGCGTCGAAGACGTCCCTCGGCGAAACGGACGACCCGGTCGACGACCTGCGCCGCGGCTGGGACCTGCACGTCGAGTTCGGGGTGGGCAACCCGTCCCTGTACTCCCTCATCTACGGCGACGCCCGCCCCGGCGTGGAAACCCCCGCAGCCCGCCGTGCCTCAACGATTCTGGCCCGCACCGTCAGGCGCATCGCCGAAGTAGGCCGCCTCCGCGTGAGCGAGGAACGCGCCGCCCTCCTGATCCACTCCGCCGGCCGCGGCACGACCTTCACCCTCATCTCCCTCCCCGAGGACCAGCGCGACCCCGCCCTCTCCACC